>NZ_JPRS01000012.1 GCF_000738085.1 Cryobacterium sp. MLB-32 | reverse complement strand
TCGAACCTGCTCCCTATGAAATCCAACACATTTACACCCGTTTCGCTGAGATGACTGGTGCGCCATCGTCACGTCGATCAAGGTCGCAGCGTGCTGGTACTCTTCCGCAAGCGAGGGCGCAGAGTCACTCTAGCTGCTCCCCCAGATAGGGGGGTTGATATATTCCTCAGCTTTGGTATAACCCAAAGGCTTAGAACGGGAGCAGCGGGTCGACACCAACCGCTACGAACAACAACGTCAGGTAGGCGATCGAGCCGTGGAAGACCCTCATCGGTGACACGTGCTCGTGGCGAATCGCCAGGTTGTAGAGGCGGTGGGTCTCGTAAATGAACCAGCCGCCGGTGACAAGAGCCACAAATGTGTACGTGATCCCCATGCCCGCAATCGGAATGAGCAACAGAGAACACGCCACGGTTGCCCACGCGTACAGGATGACCTGGAGACCGACCTGGGCGCGGCCGCGAACGACAGCGAGCATCGGCACACCAGCGGCCTGATAGTCGGCCCGATACTTCATGGACAGCGGCCAGTAATGCGGGGGCGTCCACAGGAAGATGATCATGAACAGAATGACCGGGGGCCAGGACAGGCTTTCCGTGACGGCGGCCCACCCGATGAGAACGGGCATGCAACCCGCCACACCGCCCCAGACGATGTTTTGCGCCGTGCGCCTCTTGAGGATGATCGTGTAGAACACGACGTACAGCAAAATGGCACCGAACGACAGTGCCGCGGCCAGCCAGTTGGTGAATATGGCCAGCCAGGCGATGGATGCGGCACCCAGCGCGTAGGCGAAGACGAGCGCCTCACGGTCACTCAGCTCGCCGGTGACGAGCGGGCGATTCTGGGTGCGGTGCATCACGCGGTCGATGTCACGATCGATGTAGCAATTGAAGGCCCCTGCGGACCCCGCGCTCAGCGAACCGCCGATGAGCGTGGCCAAAACGAGCCAGAGACTCGGAATACCTCGCTCTGCCAGCAGCATCGTGGGAGCCGTCACGACCAGGAGCAACTCAACGACCCGCGGTTTTGTCAGAGACAGATAGGCCTTGAGCGTGCGCTTCAGCGTACGCGGGGTTTTCTCGATGGTCTGAAGGGCGACGTCCATTAATCCTCGAATGCTAGGCAGTTCTCCCAATTGTAGGTCACTGCACGCCCCTTCCCCGCAACGGACATGTCACGTCATTTAGGGTCACGGCGCACATTCGTCCGTATACTGAAAGTGCTCCCCACAGTGAATCAGTAGTTCGGCGAGCCCCCGGGTGGGAGATGGCAGCGTGAAGCAGGCCAACTCGCTGGGGGTGACATTCCGCATGCAGTACCGCGTCGAGAATGCGTGGCACCGTCGTACGAGAGTGTTTTCCGACAATTGCACAACTATCAAAGGATGGGTTGAGCTCAACCCGCCTTCGCTTCAATGAAGGGTTACGTGACGTGGCAGCTTTCCAATGGGATTCCGTTGACGATCAGGCGGTTAATACCGCGCGAATTCTGGCGGCGGACGCCGTCGAGAAGGTTGGGAACGGGCACCCCGGTACGGCCATGAGCCTGGCCCCCGCGGCATACCTCCTCTTCCAGAAGGTCATGCGCCGCGACCCCGCGGACAACGACTGGCTCGGCCGTGACCGCTTCGTGCTGTCGGTCGGGCACAGCTCACTGACCCAGTACGTGCAGTTGTACCTCGGCGGCTACGGTCTCGAACTCGACGACCTCAAGGCCCTGCGCACCTGGGGCTCCAAGACTCCCGGCCACCCAGAGTTCGGCCACACCGCTGGCGTCGAGATCACGACCGGACCGCTCGGCCAGGGCCTCGCCTCCGCCGTCGGCTTCGCCTATGCCGCTCGCTTCGAGCGCGGCCTGTTCGACCCGGACGCACGTGTCGGTGAGAGCCCCTTCGATCACTTCGTGTATGTCATCGCCGGCGACGGCGACCTGCAGGAGGGAATCACCTCTGAGGCGTCGTCACTGGCCGGTCACCAGCAGCTCGGCAACCTGATTGCCATCTACGACAGCAACCAGATCTCGATCGAAGACGACACGAACATCGCGTTCACCGAGGATGTCGCAGCCCGCTACGCGGCCTACGACTGGCACGTGCAGACCGTCGATTGGAAGAAGACCGGCGATTACGTCGAAGACGTCGCCGAGTTGAATGACGCGATCGCCGCCGCGCAGGCCGAGACGCACAAGCCGTCCCTGATCATTCTCAAGACCATCATTGGCTGGCCCAGTCCGAAGAAGCAGAACTCCGGCAAGATTCACGGATCGGCCCTCGGCGCAGACGAGCTCGCCGGCGTCAAAACCGTGCTCGGCTTCGACCCGGCACAGACTTTCGACGTCTCCCCCGCTGTCCTCGCCCACACTCGCCAGGCACTCGAGCGTGGCGCGCGAGCGCACGCAGACTGGACCGTTCAGTTCGACGCCTGGGCCGCCGCCAACCCGGCGCGCAAGGTTCTTCTGGACCGGATCCTCAGTGGAGAACTTCCGGACGGCGTCGAGGAGGCGCTCCCGGTATTCCCCGCGGGAACCGCCGTCTCGACGCGAGCCGCGTCTGGAAAAGTTCTCAATGCCCTCGGCCCGGTCATTCCCGAGCTGTGGGGTGGCTCGGCCGACCTCGCCGAATCGAACAACACCACAATCGCGGGCGCGGCATCGTTCGTGCCGAGTGAGCACTCGACCGACGCCTGGACAGGCGATAAGTATGGACGCGTACTTCACTTCGGTATTCGTGAGCACGCCATGGCGGCGATCCTGAACGGCATCGTGCTGCACGGCAACACGCGCGCCTTCGGTGGCACCTTCCTCATTTTCAGTGACTACATGCGTCCGGCCGTTCGTCTCGCAGCCCTCATGAAGGTGCCGTCCATCTTCGTCTGGACCCACGACTCCGTCGCACTCGGCGAGGACGGCCCCACGCACCAGCCGATCGAACAGCTCGCCACCCTGCGCGCCATTCCGGGACTCGATGTCGTTCGTCCCGGTGACGCGACGGAAACAGCCTGGGCCTGGAAGACCATTCTTGAGCGTCGTCAGGGGCCGGCGGGAATCGCCCTGACCCGTCAGAACATCCCCGTCTTCGAGCGCGGAGAAGACCAGGCGTCAGGCGACGTCTTCGCCTCCGCCTCACACGTCGCCCAGGGCGCCTACGTGCTCGCTGAGGCCCCGAATGGAACACCGGACGTCATTCTGATCGCCACCGGCTCCGAGGTGCAGCTGGCGGTCGAAGCCCGCACCCAGCTCGCCTCCGATGGAATCAATGCCCGCGTTGTCTCCGCGCCGTGCCTGGAGTGGTTCGAAGAGCAGTCCGCCGAATACCGCGAATCAGTTCTTCCGACGAATGTCACCGCACGGGTATCGATTGAAGCCGGAATCGCGTTGACATGGAATAGGTACGTTGGCGATCGCGGTCGCAGCATCTCGATTGAGCACTTCGGTGCGTCGGCCGACTACCAGACACTCTTCCGCGAATTCGGAATCACCACCGAGGCCGTCGTGGCCGCCGCGCGGGAATCCATCGCACACTGAGCATCAGCACCACCAGCATTACCAGCTCGACAGAGGCACAGCATCTCCTGGGCGAGGAATCCCTCGCCCAGGGCGCATCACAGAGGAGATTTACAACAATGACTGAAATCACCACCCCCCTCGCTCAGCTTTCCACCGCCGGCGTCAGTATCTGGCTCGACGACCTGTCTCGCGACCGCATCGTGTCCGGTGGACTCCAGCAGCTCATCGACAACAGCAATGTAGTCGGCGTCACGACAAACCCGACGATCTTCGCCGGCGCCCTCGCCCAGGGCGATGCCTACGCCGAGCAGGTCTCCGCACTCGCCGCGGCCGGCACGAGCGTGGCCGACGCCGTCTTCGAAATCACGACTGACGACGTCAGCGCTGCCAGCGACATCTTCCGCCCGGTCTACGACCGCACCAATGGCGTCGACGGCCGAGTTTCCATCGAGGTTGAGCCGGGACTTGCCCGGGACGCTGCCGGCACCATTGCCCAGGCCGCTCAGCTGTGGACCAAGGTCGACCGTCCGAACGCCATGATCAAAATCCCCGCCACCGTGGAGGGCCTTGAAGCCATCACGGCGACCATCGCCCAGGGAATCAGCGTCAACGTGACGCTGATCTTCAGCCTCGAGCGTCACCGCCAGGTCATCAACGCGTACCTGACCGGTCTGGAGCAGGCCAAGACCGCCGGGATCGACATTTCCACCATCCACTCCGTCGCCTCCTTCTTCGTCTCGCGGGTCGACACCGAGATCAACAACCGTTTGGACGCGATCGGCACGGAAGCCGCTGTGGCGCTCAAGAGCAAAGCCGGCGTGGCCAACGCCCAGCTTGCCTACGAGGTCTTCCAGCAGGCGTTCAGCAGCGAACGCGCCCTCGGCCTGATCAAGGCCGGCGCCAACAAGCAGCGTCCACTCTGGGCCTCCACCGGAGTCAAGGACCCGAGCCTGCCCGACACGCTCTACGTGACCGAGCTCGTCGCTCCCGAGGTCGTCAACACCATGCCCGAGAAGACGATGCTCGCCGCCGCCGACCACGCGGTCGTTCCCGCCGATTCCGTCACCGGCTCGTACGCCGCCGCCAATCAGGTGCTCGACGCCCTCTCGGACCTCGGGATTTCCTACGATGACGTGACACGCCTCCTGGAAGAAGAGGGTGTCTCCAAGTTCGTCGTGTCCTGGAACGAACTGTTGGAAACGGTCGCCGGAGCACTCGCCGCAGCCGAAACCGCGGTCATCCGTTGAGCTTCCGCATTTCGGTCAGCGGCTCGGCTGCTGACGCCGTACGCCGGATTGTCCCGACGCTCGTGGACGACCTGGTGGCCTCCGGAATCACGGCTCTCGAGCCCGCACTCTGGGGCCCGGAGGCCGAGGACGAGGCAGGCAAGCGACTCGGCTGGACCGAATCGGTCGCCATTTCCCGCCCGCTGGTAGCAGAAATCTACGCGCTGCGCGATACGCTCCGCGCCGCCGGCGTGAGCCACATCGCACTGGCGGGCATGGGCGGATCGTCTCTCGCTCCCGAGGTCATCACCAACACCGCAGGCGCGTCGCTCACCGTTCTCGACGCGACAGACCCCGGCCAGGTACTCGCTGCGCTGACGGATCATCTCGATTCGACGGCACTTGTTGTCTCATCGAAGTCGGGATCCACGGTCGAAACCGACAGTCAGCGTCGCGTCTTTGAACGGGCCTTCATCGCCGCAGGAATTGATCCTGCCGAACGCATCATCGTGGTCACCGACCCCGGATCCCCGCTTGAGGCATCCGCACGAGAGGCCGGCTACCGAGTCTTTAACGCCGACCCCAACGTGGGTGGCCGCTACTCCGCGTTGACGGCTTTCGGCCTCGTTCCGTCCGGCCTCGCCGGAGTCGACATCGGCGAACTGCTGGACGAAGCCGATGCCATCTCGCTGGCACTCGCCGTCGACACGCTGGACAATCCGGGTCTCGTGCTGGGTGCGGCCATCGCCGCCGCGCTCCCGCGCCGGGACAAGCTCGCCATCGTTTCGGACGGAACGCACATCGTGGGCTTCGCCGACTGGGTGGAACAGCTCATCGCCGAGTCGACCGGAAAACTCGGAACCGGCATCCTTCCCGTCGTTCTTGACATCGACGCTCCCGAACTGGCCGCGAACCTGCCGGACGTTCAGCTGGTTCGTGTCGTCGCCGATGCCGGCCACGACATCTTCGTGGACCACGATGGCGCCGACGAAATTCGCGTCAGTGGAACACTCGGCGCGCAATTCCTGGTCTGGGAGTACGCGACAGTCGTCGCGGGCCGCCTCCTCGGCATCAACCCCTTCGACCAGCCCGACGTGGAATCCGCCAAGATCGCCACCCGCGGACTGCTCGACGAGCGCCCCGCGCCCGAACCGGCCGCCTTCCTGTCGGACGGCATCGAGGTACGTGGCACCCCCCACGTCATCGGTGCCGCAAGCGACCTCGCCTCGGCCATCGACGCGCTGCTTGAAGAGCTGGGACCTGACGGTTATGTGGCCGTTCAGGCGTACGTCAACCGGCTTGCTCTGCCTGAGCTTGCCGGAATCCGTTCCAGGCTCGCGACGCTGAGCAAGCGGCCCGTGACCTTTGGCTGGGGACCGCGGTTTCTACACTCGACCGGTCAGTTCCACAAGGGCGGCACCCCCACCGGCGTCTTCCTGCAGATCCTGGCCACGCCGACGGAAGACCTCGATATCCCCGAACGTCCGTTCACCTTCGGCGAACTCATCCAGGCTCAGGCCAGTGGCGACGCAAGCGTGCTGGCCGCCCAGGGTCGCCCCGTGCTCACTCTCACGCTGACCTCGCCTGAGGCCAACGTCGCCACCCTCTTCCGGGCGCTCGACTAGTCCGGAAATTCCCTCCCCCTCACTTTCGTCCCTTAGGAGCTGCATGTCCCCGGTGGAAATCACCCCGGAGTTTAATCCGTTGCGTTCACCCTCTGATTACCGCCTGAATCGCATTGCGGGGCCGTCAAGCCTCGTGATCTTCGGCGTGACCGGAGACCTGTCGCGGAAGAAGCTCATGCCCGCCGTTTACGACCTCGCCAATCGTGGCCTGCTTCCGCCCGGCTTCGCGCTGGTCGGATTCGCACGCCGCGACTGGGACAACGAAGATTTCATGCAGGTCGTCCACGACTCCGTCAAGAAATATTCCCGCACGGAGTTCCACGAGGATGTCTGGGCCCAATTGGCCGAGGGCATCCGCTTTGTGCCCGGCACGTTTGACGATGACGACGCCTTCGAGGTGCTTAAGGACACGATCGCCCAGCTCGACCGGGAACGCGGGACCATGGGCAACCATGCTTTCTATCTGGCGATTCCGCCGAAGGCATTCCCCCTCGTGACCGAGCAGCTGCGCCGATCGGGACTCGCCGAGCAGAAGGACGGTCAATGGCGTCGCGTCGTCATTGAAAAGCCTTTCGGCAGTGACCTCAAGACGGCCCGCGAACTCAATGACGTCGTGGAATCGGTTTTCCCGCCCGACTCCGTATTCCGGATCGACCACTATCTGGGCAAGGAGACGGTGCAGAATATCCTGGCGTTGCGCTTTGCGAACCAGATGTTCGAACCGCTCTGGAACGCCAATCACGTGGAGCACGTGCAGATTACGATGGCCGAGGACATCGGCGTGGGCGGACGTGCCGGGTACTACGACGGAATCGGCGCCGCCCGCGACGTGATTCAGAATCACCTGCTCCAGCTGCTCGCCCTCACGGCGATGGAAGAACCGATTTCCTTCGAGGCTGCCGACCTGCGCGCCGAGAAGGAGAAGGTGCTCGCTTCCGTGCACCTGCCGGAGGACCTCGGTCTCGGCACCGCTCGCGGGCAGTACACGGGTGGCTGGCAAGGAGGCGAGAAGGTCGTCGGTTTCCTTGACGAAGACGGTATGAACGCCGATTCGATCACCGAAACCTATGCCGCCCTGCGCCTGACGATCGACAACCGTCGCTGGTCCGGCGTCCCGTTCTACCTGCGCGCGGGCAAACGCCTCGGCCGGCGCGTAACGGAAATCGCGGTCGTCTTCAAACGCGCGCCGCAGTACCTCTTCGCTGAAAGCCAGACCGCCGAGCTGGGCCACAACGCGCTCGTCATTCGCGTGCAGCCCGACGAGGGTGTCACCATCCGTTTCGGTTCCAAGGTTCCCGGCGTCGGCATGCAAGTACGGGACGTCACCATGGACTTCGGATATGGCCACGCCTTCACCGAGGCAAGCCCCGAGGCCTACGAACGGCTGATTCTTGACGTACTGCTCGGCGACCCGCCGCTGTTCCCCCGCCACGAAGAGGTCGAACTCTCGTGGAAGATTCTTGACCCCATTGAGGAATACTGGGCCACCCAGGGCCAGCCGGAGCAATACCGGCCCGGCACGTGGGGACCGTCTTCCGCCGATGAACTGCTGGCCCGTGACGGCCGTAAATGGAGACGCCCATGATCGTCGATCTGCCCGACACCACTACCGCGAAGATCTCCAAGGCGCTCGTGCGTATTCGCGAAGAGGGGGGTGCGGTCGCCCTCGGACGAGTGCTGACCCTCATCATCTCGTCGACGCTGGGCCACGAAGAGGAGGCCATCGCGGCCGCCAATGACGCTTCACGCGAGCACCCCATGCGTGTGATCGTTGTATCAACCGAGGGCCCTGACACGCCACACGCCACGAGCGTCCCCCGCGTGGATGCTGAAATTCGCGTCGGCGGAGATGCCGGAGCCAGCGAGGTCATCGTGCTGCGCGTCTACGGAGAGGCCGCGAGCGATCCCGAGAGCCTCGTGACCGGGCTCCTGCTCCCCGACGCTCCAGTGGTCGCCTGGTGGCCGGGAGCGGCACCTGCCGTGCCCGCCGACTCTCCGCTCGGGCGTATCGCGTACCGGCGGATCACGGATGCGTCGGCGCAGCCCGATCCTCAGGGCGCCCTGCAGCGCCTTCGCTCCAGCTACCGTCCCGGTGATACGGACTTCGCCTGGACGAGGCTCACCCTCTGGCGCACGCAGCTCGCGGCAGTTCTTGACCAGCCGCCCTACGAGGCAGTCACGGCCATTAATGTCACCGGCGCGGCCGATTCCCCGTCGACGACTCTTCTGGCCGCCTGGCTGCACATGCAGTTGAAGGCGCCGGTCGGCTGCGAGCTCACGTCCGGCCCGCACGCGAACGGCCTCTATGGCGTGAGCCTCACCCGAACGGGCGGCGTCATCTCGCTCGAGCGGGAGAATCCCGGCATTGCGACACTGATTCAACCGGGACAGCCCGTCCAGGACCTCTCGCTTCGTCGGCGGAGCCTGCGGGACTGTCTGGCGGACGAACTCCGCCGGCTCGATCCGGATGACCTGTATGGTGAGGTCATCACGCGTGGTCTTCCGCTCCTGGAAGACGTGGTGAACTCAGAGACCGGAGTGCGAGCGTGACCAACGAACGACGTGTCCTCGTACACCAGAACAAGCAGGCACTGGCCAGTTCGGTGGCGGCTCGTTTCATCACAAAGATGGTGGACATCCTGCACGAGGAGGGCGAGGCAAACGTCGTTCTCACCGGAGGCTCGGTGGGAATCGCTGTGCTTCAGGCCATCAACGACTCCGCCGCTCGGGACACCATTGAGTGGGGCCGTGTGAGCTTCTGGTGGGGCGACGAGCGGTGGGTGCCCCGCTCTCACGCGGACCGCAACGAGGGCCAGGCTCGTGCCGCCCTTCTCGATCACATCGAGATGCCCGAGGCGAATATTCATGCATTCGCGGCATCAGACGAGGGTCTGTCGCTCGACGAAGCGGCGGAACAGTACGCTGCCGAGCTCGCAAACCTCGCTCCATTCGGTGCCTTGCTGCCGCGTTTCGACATCACGTTCCTGGGTGTCGGTCCTGACGGCCACGTGGCCTCCCTCTTTCCGCATGGAGCGGGGATCCGCGAAAACGAGGCCAGTGTCATCGCCGTACGTCATTCATCCAAACCCCCGCCGGAACGCCTCTCTCTGACTCGGCCCGTGCTGAATTCCTCAGACCGCGTGTGGATGGTCCTCGCAGGATCTGACAAGGCTTCTGCTCTGGGCCTCGCCCTCGCGGGCGCCAGCCGTGACGAAGTGCCGGCTGCGGGCGTCAAGGGCCGAAAGCGCACAGTATTCTTCGTCGACAGCGAGGCCGCCGCCGAGGTTCCGGAGAACCTGATCGCACCGTCGTACTAACCCAGCACAGACAAAAAAGAAGGGCCCGACCACGCGGTGGTCGGGCCCTTCTTCTTCAGCTGTGCGACACCCTAATTCGTGGGGCTGAGCTTTCCACGGCGAACCCGGAGTTGATTCAACGCCTCTTCCAGAAGGGACTCCGCTTCATCTTCCGTTCGGCGTTCCTTCACGTAGGCCAGGTGCGTCTTGTACGGCTCCAGCTTGACAACCGAGGGCGGATTATCCTTATCACGCCCGGCGGGAAGGCCGGAGGACGGGCAGTCGATCGTGACGGGGATTTCCTCGTCCGGCAGAGTGGCCGCGAAATAGCGCACGGTCTCGTTGCCGAGGGCATCCCAGTAGGACACCTTGATTCGATCAGCGTGAAAGCCACGGTCCTGCTCGCCCATGGGGCCAGCCCCCACCCGTGAACCACGAATTGCACTTCCGCCAGATGCCATTTTGTTCCTCCCATTGAACGATATTAAGCGTGCACGGCTCGGAGCCGAGCAAAACCTGCCGAGCTTGACGTATCTAAGCCCCGGTGTCGAACTTCGTGATCAGGCCCAGAACCACGATGCACGTGATCCAGAGCAGGCCCAAGATCACCGTGATGCGGTTGAGGTTGCGCTCCGCAACACCGGACGCGCCGAGGTTCGAGGTGACACCGCCACCAAACATATCGGACAGGCCACCACCCCGGCCCTTGTGCAACAGAATGAGCATAGTGAGCAGCAGACTCGTAATTCCTACGAGGACCTGCAACACAACTTGGAGAATCTCCACACGAAACCTTTCACAAATGCGATGGGCGCAGTAAGGCCCACTAAGACTGTGGCAATTATAGCGCGGCCAGCGCGCTGCCCGCGGCTGCCCTCACGGACAGCCACGGGACTGACTACCGACCGACGTGCTTCTGGAACCGAACGATGCTCGAGAACTCAGCGATATCGAGGCTGGCACCTCCGACGAGAGCGCCATCGACATTGGGTTCGCGCATGTAGGCCGCGATGTTGCCCGACTTGACCGATCCACCGTAGAGGATCCGGGTCTTATCTGCTACGTCTTGGCCAAGCGTCTCCTGCAGCACTGCGCGCAACTGCGCCGCAACCTGCTCGGCCTGTTCGGGCGTGGCAGCCTGACCGGACCCGATCGCCCACACGGCTCATAGGCCACGACGATGTCCGCTGCATTGGACACGTTGGCCAGTGCCGCCCGCAGCTGGGCTACGGGTACGGCACTCGGACCGTGCAGCTCGAGGTCCGCCGCCGTCTCCCCCACGCAGATGATCGGCACGAGGTTGTGCTTGAGCGCCGCCGAAATCTTAGCGGACACCTGCTCGTCGGATTCATTGTGGAGCGTGCGACGCTCCGAGTGGCCGATGATGACGTACTGGCACTCCAGTTTCGACAGGAACGCACCGGAAATCTCGCCCGTGAAAGCCCCAGATTCCTGCGCCGACACGTCCTGCGCACCGAAGGCCAGATCAAGTTTGTCCGCTGAAATCAGTGTCTGCACGGACCGAAGGTCGGTGAACGGCGGGAAGACGGCAACCTCGACAGCCGAGAAATCATGGCCGGCATCCTTGAGATTCCACGCCAGTTTCTGTACGAAGGCGATGGCCTGGAGGTGATCCAGGTTCATCTTCCAGTTACCCGCAATCAGCGGTGTGCGTCGAGCTAGATCGTTTACTACCATCCGAGGACCTCCAGTCCTGGCAGACGCTTTCCTTCGAGGAACTCGAGGCTCGCGCCGCCACCGGTTGAGATGTGACCGAACTGGTCATCAGTGAATCCGAGAATGCGCACGGCAGCGGCCGAGTCTCCGCCACCGACCACGCTGAGGCCGGATACCTCGGTGAGAGCCGCGGCGACGGTGCGGGTGCCTTCGGCAAATGCGGCGATTTCGAAAACACCCATCGGCCCGTTCCAGAACACGGTCTTCGACGTGCGGATGATGTCCGCAAACGCCGCGGCCGAATCCGGACCGATGTCCAGGCCCAATCCCGTCGCGCCGAACGGCGTCTCCTCGATCGCGTCCGCAGCGGTGATGACGTGCTCCGCATCGGCGCCGAACTTGGAAGCCACAACGATGTCTGTGGGCAGCACGATCTTGACGCCGAGACGGTCCGCCTCAGCGAGGTAGCCACGCACGGTGTCCAGCTGATCCGACTCAAGCAGGCTCGCTCCGACGGGGTGTCCCTGGGCGGCGAGGAACGTAAACAGCATTCCCCCACCGATCAGCAGCGAGTCGACCCGCGGCAGCAGGTGACCGATGACACCGAGCTTGTCAGAGACTTTCGAGCCGCCGAGGACGACCGTATAGGGAGCCTCCGGCGTCTCTGTGAGGCGGTCGAGCACGTCCAGCTCGGCCGCGATCAGCAATCCGGCCGCGCTGGGCAGAATCGCAGCGAGGTCATAGACACTCGCCTGCTTCCGGTGCACGACGCCGAAGCCATCGGAGACGAACGCGTCGCCGAAAGCCGCGAGCTGCGCGGCGAAGGATTCACGCTCTGCGTCAACCTTGCTCGTCTCCCCCGGGTTGAATCGGAGGTTTTCGAGTACGACGATGTCGCCATCCGTGAGCCGGGAAACGGCTTCCGCGGCCGAATCTCCCACGGTATCGGTTGCGAACGCCACAGGGCGTCCGACAAGCTCTCCGAGCCGAGCCGCAACCGGCGCCAGGCTGTACTTGGCGTCGAATGCGCCGTCCGGGCGCCCCAGGTGAGAGACGATCACCACACGGGCGCCCTCTGCGATCAACGCAGTGAGTGTTGGCAGCGACGCCCGCACGCGGCCGTCGTCGGTGATCTGTCCGTCTTTCAACGGAACATTCAGATCGAAGCGGACGATGACCCGCTTGCCCTGGAGCGCGCCCAGGGAATCGATCGTGCGAAGTGTCACTGCGCGGCCGCCTAGAGGCGCTCGGCGACGAACTCGGTGAGGTCCACGAGGCGGTTGGAGTAACCCCACTCGTTGTCGTACCAGGAGGCAACCTTGACCTGGTCGCCGATCACCTTGGTGAGTCCGGCGTCGAAGATCGAGGAGTGCGGGTCTCCGACGATGTCGCTCGACACGATCGGGTCTTCGGTGTAGCTCAGGATTCCCTTGAGGGGACCCTCTGCTGCGGCCTTGTACGCGGCGTTGACCTCGGCCACGGTGACCGGGCGCGAAACCGTGACGGTCAGGTCGGTGATCGAACCGGTCGGGACCGGAACGCGCAGGGCATAGCCGTCGAGCTTGCCGACCAGCTCAGGGATGACGAGGCCGAGGGCCTTAGCGGCACCGGTCGACGTGGGGATGATGTTTGCGGCGGCCGCGCGTGCACGACGAAGGTCGCTGTGCGGGCCATCCTGCAGGTTCTGGTCAGCGGTGTAGGCGTGAACCGTGGTCATCAGGCCACGCTCGATGCCGAAGTTGTCCAGCAGCACCTTGGAGAGGGGCGCGAGGCAGTTCGTGGTGCAGGACGCGTTGGAGATGATGTTGTGCAGAGCCGGGTCGTACGTGTTCTCGTTCACGCCGAGAACGAGCGTGGCAACATCTGCGCCCGTTGCGGGTGCCGAAACGAGGACCTTCTGGGCGCCTGCTTCGATGTGCTTCTGCGCATCCGCAGCCTTCGTGAAACGACCGGTGGACTCGATGACGATGTCGACGCCCAGGGCGCCCCACGGCAGGTTGGCGGGGTCGCGCTCCGCCAGGACCTTGATCGGCTTGCCGTTGACGATGATGAGGTCGCCGTCAACTTCGACGGTGGCGTTCAGACGGCCTCCGACAGAGTCGTACTTGAGCAGGTGCGCGAGGGAGGCGGGGTCCGAGAGGTCGTTGACGGCGACGATTTCGATGTCGCTGCCCTTGGCCATGGCTGCACGGAAATAGTTACGGCCGATACGGCCGAAGCCGTTGATGCCGATTTTGACGGTCACAAAGAACTCCTGGGGATACTGAGGGCGCATGGGGGCGCCGTCGTGGGATGGTTTTGGGGTGGCTATTGGGGTGAAGCTGTGTTGTCACGAGCAAAGGCGCCCCCTGGAGAGGGGACGCCGACTCGCGAAGAGGCCAGCACGCTACGAGAGTAGCAGGAGGCCGTTCGTCTTCTCGCGCGCGACAGTGAATCGCTCCTGGACGTTCGCCCAGTCCGTGATGTTCCAGAACGCCTTGACGTAATCGGCACGCACGTTGCGGTAGTCGAGGTAGTACGCGTGCTCCCAGACGTCCAGCATCAGCACGGGCACGATGCCGGCCGCGAAGTTGGACTGCTGATCGAAGAACTGCTGAACGATCAGCTGCTGCCCGATGGAGTCCCACGCGAGGACCGCCCAACCGGAGCCCTGCACGCCGAGAGCGGCGGCGGTGAAGTGAGCCTGGAACTTCTCGAAGGAGCCGAAGAAGTCATCGATGGCCGCGGCGATGTCGCCGACGGGCTTGTCTCCGCCGTTCGGGGACATGTTTGTCCAGAAGATGGAGTGATTCACGTGACCGCCGAGGTTGAAGGCAAGGTCCTTCTGCAGCTTGTTGACGTTCGCGAGGCTACCCGAGTCACGGGCTTCCTTGAGCTGGGCGAGGGCGGTGTTCGCACCCGTCACGTAGGCCTGGTGGTGCTTGCTGTGGTGCAGCTCCATGATTGCGCCGCTGATGCTGGGCTCAAGCGCCGAGTAATCGTAGTCGAGCTGGGGAAGGGTGTATTCAGCCATTGCGTGTCTCCTCTTGATGATTGCCGACGGACAGGTCCGCCGTCGGCGTCGTAAGCGACTTTTCCAGTCTAGTCAGCTGGTTTGGGCACTCTCTGAATGTGTCTTCAGACGTCGTCGGGGTGCACGGGGAACGGAACGTCCGTTCCGGGAATCCCCTGGTCGACGGCCTTCTTGTCTGCCATAGCGAGCAACCGACGGATTCGACCGGCTACCGCGTCCTTCGTCATGGGCGGATCGGCATGGTGACCCAGCTCGTCCAGGCTCGAGTCACGGAAGCTGAGGCGCAGTTCTCCTGCATATCGCAGGTGTTCGGGGATGTCGTCGCCGAGGATATTCATGGCTCGCTGCACGCGAGCGCACGCGGCAACCGCTGCCTCGGCCGAGCGGCGGAGGTTCGCGTCATCGAAATTGACCAGACGGTTCGCAGTGGCCCGTACCTCACGGCGCTGGCGCAATTCTTCCCAACTCAGGACGGTCTTCTGCGCGCCCATGTGCACAAGCATCGCGCCGATGGCATCGCCGTCACGGATGACGACCCGATGAACGCCACGGACCTCACGGGCCTTCGCGGCAATCCCGAGCCTCCCGGCGGCCCCGACGAGTGCCATGGCCGACTCGTTTCCGGGGCAGACGATCTCGAGAGCAGCCGAACGGCCGGGATCTGTCAGTGTGCCGTTAGCCAGGAAGGCTCCTCGCCACACGGCGGCGATTTCCTCCTTGGATCCGGTGGTCAGTCTGTTCGGGAGGCCCCGGATGGGTCGGCGGCGGGCGTCCAGAAGTCCGGTTTGGCGCGCGAGCGTTTCGCCACCCTCGATGACACGCACGAGGTAGTGGTTGGTGCGTCTAAGCCCAGATGCCGCAATGACCTGCACGTCGCTACGCACTCCGTACAGCTCGGCGAGATCTTTGCGTACCCGCCGGGCAAGTATTGCGGTGTCGAGTTCCGACTCGATGGCGATACGACTGCTGATGAGATGAAGTCCTCCGGAGAACCGGAGGATTGTTGCCAACTCGGCCGCGCGCACTGTGGTTTTCGATACCTCAACGCGGGAGAGTTCGTCTTTAACGTCGGCGGTGAGAGCCAATCGTGTTTTCCATTCTGTTGTTCGGGCGGTGCTGAGCAGCCGTTGGATGATTAACGGCCGTGCGAGGCAATGGCGCCCTTGTTTATTCGCGTCCGAGGTCGCGGTGCTTGATATTCACCGCAACGCCGGGAAGTTTTTCGAGCCGGGAGCCGAGCTCCCTGGCGACGGCGACGGATCGGTGTTTACCGCCCGTACAGCCAATACCAATGGTCGCATGCCGTTTGTTCTCGCGCTGGTAACCGGCGAGGACGGGTTCCAGCGCGGCGGCATAGCCATCGATGAACTCCGCAGCCCCTTCCTGGGCAAGGACGAAGTCGCGAACCTCGGCATCCTGACCAGTGTGACCACGAAGTTCAGGAATCCAAAAGGGGTTCGGGAGGAACCGCGCGTCGGCGACCATGTCGACGTCCGTGGGGAGGCCGTACTTGAAACCGAAACTCATGATCGTGACCTGCACGCCGGCGGTACCCTCGGCCGCGAACAGATCGGTTGTCGCCGTGGCGAGCTGGTGCACGTTGAGGTCCGAGGTATCCATGACGATATCGCTGGATTCGCGCACCACGAGGAGCCGGGCGCGTTCGGCGGAAATTCCGTCGAGCAGAGTGCCCTCGCCCTGAAGCGGGTGGGGCCGTCGGACCGATTCGAACCGGCGCACGAGCACGTCGTCGCGGGCCTCGAGAAAGACCACGCGCACCTGAATGCCGCTGCGCAGAGACTGGACGGTTTCGCGAAAGTCTCCGAAAAGGTCCCGCCCACGAATATCGACCACTGCCGCAATTTTGGGCAGAGTAGTCCCGGCGCGCTCGACCAGTTCCACGAGCGGACGCAGCATCTGCGGGGGGAGATTGTCGACCACATACCAGCCGAGGTCTTCGAGCGCGTTCGCCACAGTTGAGCGTCCCGCGCCGGACATTCCCGTGACGATCAGCAGTTCCTGCTTGTCGGGATCCGTTGTCATTCTAAAATGCGCCTTCGGTTGAAGTTGATCAGATTAGCAAGCCTACCGATCTTCGGCGTCTTCACGCCCGCAGGTGTTCATGAATAGTGGCTGCGAGCTGGGGGCCGACTCCGCGAACCTCGGCAATGGACTCCTCCGAGGCCTCCTTCAGCCGGGCGACCGATCCAAAATGCTGGAGGAGAACCTTGACCCGCGCCGGGCCCAGGCCGGGTATCTCGTTCAAGACACTCGAGATGTCCTTCTTGCGACGCGCCCGCTGGTGGGTGATGGCGAAACGGTGGGCTTCGTCACGAATACGTTGAATGAGGAAGAGGGCGTCGCTGTTGCGCGGCAGGATGACCGGGTAGTCGGAGTCGGGAAGCCAGATTTCTTCCAGCCGTTTAGCGATGCCGCATAACTGTATGCCCGTGACGCCCGAATCCGCGAGGGCGCGCGCCGCAGCCGCCACCTGCGGCTGTCCGCCATCGACGATGAGGAGGTTGGGCTGGTAGCGGAATTTCTTACGCTTCTCCTGGATCTGCCCGCTCTCCGAAGACACGACCGGATGCGTGGACTCGGCTGCCTCGTCATCAGGGACGAGATAAGCGAGGCGTCTCATGAGCGTGCGATAGATCGAGTCTGTGTCGTCGGTGGATTCCGGAATGCTGAATCGGCGGTAGTCATCTTTTCGCGGGAGCCCGTCTTCGAAGACGACCATCGACGCCACGATGTTGGTACCGCTCAGGTGCGACACGTCGTAGCATTCCATGCGCAGGGGCGCCGCAGGCATGCCCAGAGCCTCCTGAATGTCTTCCAATGCCTTGGAGCGAGCCACAAAGTCGGAGCTGCGCCGGGTTTTGTACAGCATGAGCGCCTGCTTGGCATTCTGCGTTGCGGTCGCGAGAAGCGCCGCCTTTTCCCCGCGCTGGGCTGCCACGATCCGCACCTTGCGATGCGAGATGCCGGCGAGCCAGGTTTCCATGGCCTCGGCATCATCGGGCAGTTCCGGCACGATGATCTCACGCGGCGGGACGGCCGCCCCCGTGTACGCCGTTTGCATGACCGAATCGATCAGGTCCCCCGTGGACACGTCGAGTTCCTTGTCGAGCATCCAGCCCCGCACCCCACGAACGCGCCCGCCGCGCACGATGAACATTTGCACCGCCGCCGCCAGTTCGTCCTGCTCAATGGCGAACAGGTCGATGTCGACCGTGTCACGCAGCACAACGGCGCTCTTCTCGAGGATCGCGGTGAGGGCCAGGACCTGGTCCCGGCGTTTGGCCGCGATCTCATAATTCTGCTCGGCCGCCGCCTCTTTCATCTCGGAAGTCAGCTTGTTGATGAGTTTGCGGTCCTGAGACCCCATGAAGCTCACGAACTGGTCGACCCTGGCCCGGTGCTCCTCGATCGACACCCTGTGCGAACACGGGCCGAAGCAGCGGCCGATCTGGCTCGCGAAGCACGGCTTTCCGCTCTGCATGGCCCGTTTGTAATTGGCATTGTTGCAGGTTCTGATCGGGAACGCCTTGAGCATGAGTTCGATCGTCTGCTGCACCGCCCAGACCTGCGGGTACGGGCCGAAGTAGCGCGCACCGCGAATGCCGGCAGTACGGGTCATCAGCGCCCGGGGTGCTTCATCCGCGAGAGTGACCGCCAGGTAGGGGTAGGACTTGTCATCCTTGAACTTGACGTTGAACGGCGGATCGAACTCGTTGATCCATGTCCACTCGAGTTGAAGGGCCTCGACCTCCGTGCCGACAACGGTCCATTCCAAGGCCGACGCGGTGGTCACCATCCGTCGGGTGCGCTCGTGCAGGCTGGTCAGCGGCGCGAAGTAGTTCGCCAGGCGCGCCCGCAAGTTCTTGGCCTTGCCGACGTAAAGCACGCGCCCCGATTCGTCGCTGAACCGGTAGACCCCCGGAGTGGTGGGGATCTCGCCGGTTCTGGGACGGTAGCTCAGTACATCGGCCATGATCGCGGTCGGACGACGGGTCAGCCGGCGGCCAAAACCTCCTTCAGGAACATGCCGGTGTGGCTCTTCTTGACCGTGGCCAGGTGCTCAGGGGTTCCGGTCGCGAGGATCTTGCCACCGCCGGAGCCGCCCTCCGGTCCGAGGTCGATGACCCAGTCCGAGGACTTGATCACGTCGAGGTTGTGCTCGATCACGATGACGGTATTGCCCTTGTCGACGAGGCTGTTCAGCACGAGAAGCAACTTGCGCACGTCTTCGAAGTGCAGCCCCGTGGTGGGCTCGTCGAGCACATAGACGCTGCGGCCGTTGGAGCGACGTTGCAGCTCCGTCGCTAGCTTCACCCGCTGCGCCTCGCCGCCGGAGAGTGTGGTGGCGCTCTGTCCGAGCCGAACGTATCCGAGGCCGACCTCCACCAGGGTCTTCAGGAATCGGTGGATCGACGAGATGGGCTCAAAGAAGTCCGCGGCCTCGCTGATGGGCATGTCGAGCACTTCGGCGATGTTCTTGCCTTTGTAGCGCACGGTCAGAGTGTCCCGGTTGTACCGGTCTCCACCACAGACTTCGCAGGCCACATAGACGTCGGGCAGGAAGTTCATCTCAATCTTGATCGTGCCGTCGCCGGAGCAGGCCTCGCAGCGACCGCCCTTGACGTTGAAGCTGAAACGGCCGGGGAGGTAGCCGCGGGCCTTCGATTCGATCGTTTCGGAGAACAGGGTACGGATCTTGTCGAAGACACCGGTGTACGTGGCCGGGTTGGACCGCGGCGTACGACCAATGGGCGCCTGGTCGACGTGGATGACCTTGTCAAGGTGGTCGAGGCCGGTCACGCGCGTGTGCTTGCCGGGCAGCTTACGTGCGCCGTTGAGCCGGTTGGCAAGCACCCGATACAGAATGTCGTTCACGAGGGAGGACTTTCCCGAGCCGCTCACGCCGGTGACGGCCGTGAAGGTGCCGAGGGGGAAGGTCACGGAGACCTTCTGCAGGTTGTTTGCCGAGGCTCCGGTAACGGTGATCACGCGATCGGGGTCGATGGGGCGACGCGTCGTGGGGGTCTCGATCGATTTGCGCCCCGCGAGGTAATCACCGGTGAGAGATGTCGTGTTGGCGAGCAGGTTTTCGTACGATCCGGAGTGCACGACGTGGCCGCCGTTGACGCCGGCGCCGGGTCCGATGTCCACGATCCAGTCCGCGGTCTTGATGGTGTCCTCATCGTGTTCGACGACGATGAGGGTGTTGCCAAGGTCACGCAGGGCGATGAGCGTTTCTATCAGGCGGCGGTTGTCACGCTGGTGCAAACCGATGCTGGGCTCGTCGAGCACGTACAGCACGCCGGTGAGTCCGGACCCGATCTGGGTAGCCAACCGGATGCGCTGTGCCTCTCCGCCGGACAGCGTCGCGGCGGCACGGGCCAGGTTCAGGTAGTTCAGTCCCACCCGGATGAGGAAGTCGAGGCGCGCCCGAATCTCCCGCAGCACCTGGGCGGCAATGGCCGCCTCGCGGTCGGACAGGGTGAGCTCGTCCATGAAGGTACGGGCGTCGCTCAGACTGAGCGCGCAGACATCCGCGATGCTCGACCCGTAGACGGTCACGGCGAGCACCTCGGGCTTGAGCCGCGTGCCGCCGCAGACGTGGCAGTCGATCTCGCGCAGGTACTCCGCCCACCGTTGACGCTGGGTGTCGCTCTCCGCCTGCTGGTACTGGCGCTCGATGTACGGCACCACACCTTCGAAACCGGAGGTGTAGCTCATTTCGCGGCCGTAGCGGTTCTTCCACTTGACCTTCACCTCGAAGTTGTCGCCGCGCATGACGGCATTCTGCACCTCGGGCGTGAGGCCGGACCAGGGGGTGTCGAGGGAGAAATCGAGGTCGTGGGAAAGCCCGTCGAGCAGCTTCTCGTAGTACTGGAAGAGTCCCTTGCCCTGCGTGGTCCAGGGCAGCACGACGCCCTCGGCGATGCTGAGATCCGGGTCACCCAGGAGCAGGTCTTCGTCGACCGACATGCGCGTGCCGAGACCCGAGCACTCGGGGCAGGCACCAAACGGGGCGTTGAACGAGAAGGTGCGCGGCTCGATCTCGGTGAGCTGCACCGGGTGGTTGTTCGGGCAGGAGAGCTTCTCCGAGTAGCTCTGCCAGGCCTCGTCGCCCTCCCGGTCGATGAAGTTGATCTGAACGATTCCGTCGGTGAGCTTGAGAGCGGTCTCGAGCGAATCGGTGAGGCGGCTGAGCAGCTCGGGTCCTGCGACAAGGCGGTCGACGACGACGGAGATGTCGTGCTTCTGCTGCTTCTTAAGCGTGGGCGGTTCGCTTAGCTGAATCTGGGTGCCGTCCACGATCGCCCGCGAGTATCCACTGCCGGCGAGCTCCTGGAAGAGGTCGACGAATTCGCCCTTCTTCTGCGACACGACGGGGCTGACGACCTGATAGCGAACACCGGCGTCCATTTCCATCAGCTGATCGGCAATCTGCTGCACGGTCTGCGACTGGATGACCTCGCCGCAGATGGCACAGTGCGGCACGCCGATGCGTGCCCACAGGAGCCGCATGTAGTCGTAGATCTCGGTGATCGTGCCCACGGTGGACCGCGGGTTGCGGTTGGTCGACTTCTGGTCGATCGAGACGGCCGGGCTTAGCCCTTCGATGAAGTCCACGTCGGGACGGTCGACCTGACCCAGAAACTGGCGTGCGTAGGCGGAGAGCGATTCCACGTAACGGCGCTGGCCCTCCGCGAAAATCGTGTCGAAGGCCAGCGATGATTTTCCGGAACCGGAGAGGCCGGTGAACACAACGAGCGAGTCTCTCGGGATTTCGAGATCGATGTTGTGGAGATTGTGCACGCGGGCGCCGCGAACACTGAGCTTGGGACCGTTATTGACCTTCGTAATCGACACTCCCCGAGTCTACGCAGCGCTCCTGACAGTGCCGTACAGGTTACGGTCCACGCCTGCCATTTCGAGTATGTATATACTCGGTAATTATTAGATGGTTTCGCGTTTCACCGTTCGGAGGCACCATGTCGGTTCGTCAGAGTCTGCTCGCCATTCTGGGCCAAGGTCCGTGCTACGGCTATCAACTGCGCGCAGAGTTCGACCGTCGCACCGGCTCGACCTGGCCGTTGAACGTCGGCCAGATCTACAACACCCTCGACCGGCTCGAACGTGACGGCCTCGTGCGGAAGCTCGAGGGCGATAACGACGGGCAACACTATGTCGAGATCACCGACGCGGGTCGCGACGAGGCGGCTCGCTGGCTTACGTCCCCGGTTATCCGCACGACGGCCACCCGTGACGAACTGGCCATCAAACTCGCCATCGCCGTTACCCTCCCCGGCGTGGACATCGCCCGCGTCATCCAGGTGCAACGCACGGCCACGTTCCGCACCCTGCAGGAACTCACCCGCACGAAGAACCTCACCGACAACCCGGAGTCCTCGGAGCAGCTCGCCTGGCTGCTCGTCATCGACTCACTCATCTTCGCGACCGAGGCCGAGGCTCGGTGGCTCGATCATTGCGAGAGCCGCCTGTCCCGTGCCGTCGCGGCCGGTACGGCCGCGCCGCTTCCCTTGAACACTGACGTCCCCAAGCGCGGGCGCCCAGCGAAGAGTGTGCAGGCGAGCGCATGACGCGGCCGGCATCCGATGCCGACAGTGATGTCCTGATCCAGCTCGACGGCGTCTCCATGCAGTATGGCCGCGGCGAAACCGCCGTGACAGCACTCGCGGCACTCCTCTGACCACCCCGCACGCGTGTGAACGCGTGCCGGGAAGGCAAACGAGTGCCGCGACGGATCGCGACGCTGGTTACTGGAGGTGGCCGGCCTTTTCCATCTGGCGGAGTTCGCGCTTGAGCTCGGAGAGCTCATCACGCAGTCGGGCGGCAAGCTCGAACTTGAGCTCACCGGCGGCCTCCAGCATCTGGGAGTTGAGGTCCGCGATGATCGATTCGAGGTCGTTGGCTCCGTTCGCGGCGAGCCCCACCCGGCGGGTGACCGACGAGCTCTTGCGGCGGGCGTCGCGATTGGCCAGCAGCTCGGCAGTGTCGGCTTCTTCGCGGGCGAGCACATCGGTGATGTCGGCGATACGCTTGCGCAGCGGGGTGGGATCGATGCCGTGCAGTGTGTTGTACTCCACCTGCTTTTCCCGCCGCCGATCGGTCTCGTCAATGGCCTTCTCCATGGACGCCGTGAGGCGGTCGGCGTACATGTGCACCTCGCCGGAGACATTTCGGGCGGCGCGCCCGATGGTCTGGATGAGCGAGGTCGCCGAGCGCAGGAATCCTTCCTTGTCGGCGTCGAGAATGGCCACGAGCGACACCTCGGGCAGGTCGAGCCCCTCCCGCAGCAGGTTGATGCCCACGAGCACGTCATAGATGCCCGCGCGCAGCTCCGTGAGCAGTTCCACGCGCCGCAGCGTGTCAACGTCGGAGTGCAAGTAGCGCACACGCACGCCGGCCTCAGTGAGGAAGTCGGTGAGATTCTCGGCCATCTTCTTGGTGAGGGTCGTGACCAGCACACGTTCGTTGCGCTCGGTGCGGATCTTGATCTGTTCGAGCAGGTCGTCGATCTGACCGGCGCTCGGCTTCACGATGATCTGCGGGTCAATCAGTCCGGTCGGCCGGATGATCTGCTCCACGATGCCGTCCGCGATGCCCATCTCGTACTTGCCCGGCGTCGCCGAGAGGTACACGGTCTGACCGACCCGGTTCTTGAATTCGTTGAACTTGAGCGGTCGGTTGTCGAGTGCGCTCGGCAGACGGAAACCGTGTTCCACGAGTGTGCGCTTGCGCGAGGAATCCCCCTCGTACATGGCACCGATCTGCGGAACGGTCACGTGCGACTCGTCGATCACCATCAGGAAGTCGTCAGGGAAGTAGTCGAGGAGGCAGTGCGGGGCCTCCCCCGCCTCGCGCGCATCAATATGGCGCGAGTAGTTCTCGATCCCTGAGCAGAAACCGATCTGCTCCATCATCTCCAGGTCGAAGGTCGTACGCATGCGCAGCCGCTGGGCCTCGAGCAGTTTTCCCTCGCGTTCCAGCTGTTCGAGACGCTCCGCCAGCTCCTCCTGAATGGTGCCGATCGCGCGCTGCATCACATCGTTGCTCGCGACATAGTGCGACCCGGGGAAGACCGCCACCGAGTCGAGTTTGCGAACGATGTCACCGGTGAGCGGATGCAGGCTGTGCAGCGCCTCGATCTCGTCACCGAACATCTCGATGCGAATGGCCAGCTCTTCGTACATCGGGATGATTTCGATCGTGTCGCCGCGCACCCGGAAATTACCGCGGGAGAAGTCCACGTCGTTGCGCTGGTACTGCATGGCGACAAACTTGCGTACCAGCCAGTCCCGACTGACCTTCTGCCCCACCTGCAAGGCAACCATGGCCTCCATGTACCCCTCGGGGGTGCCGAGGCCGTAGATGCAGGACACCGTGGAGACGACGATCACGTCGCGACGGCTGAGCAGCGAGTTCGTGGTCGAGTGGCGGAGTCGCTCCACCTCCTCATTGATGGAGGAGTCCTTCTCGATGAAGGTGTCGGTCTGCGGCACGTAGGCTTCCGGCTGGTAGTAGTCGTAGTACGACACGAAGTACTCGACCGCGTTGTTGGGCATGAGCTCGCGAAACTCGTTCACGAGCTGGGCCGCGAGGGTCTTGTTGTGCGCCAGGACGAGCGTGGGGCGCTGAACCTGCTCGATCAACCAGGCGGTCGTCGCCGACTTGCCGGTACCCGTGGCACCAAGCAGCACGATGTCGGTCTCCCCGGCATTGATACGGTTGGTGAGATCGGCGATGGCGCTCGGCTGGTCGCCGCTGGGCGTGTACTCACTGACGACCTCGAACGGGTTGACAGAGCGGGTAGGTTCCATTGTTCCAGTCTACAAAGGGCAACCGACAGTGGGCCGTGCCCCCGGTTGATCCGATCAGCTGACAGCGGACACGGCGCGTTCCCACACCGCATCGGCCTGCAAATGCGTCTGCTCCACGGTGCCCGAGTTGTCGATCACGACATCGGCTATCGCGAGGCGCTCGGCGTCGGACGCTTGCGCACCGATGCGTGCGGCGGCCTCGACCGCCGTCAGGCCGCGCTGCGTGATCATGCGTGTGATCCGGGTCTCGGCATCGGCGTGCACGACCACGATGAGATCGAAGGCGAGGCGGCGATCGGCGGCGGCCTCGGCGAGCAGAGGCACGTCGTAGACCACAATGGCCCGGGGGTCGCTCGCCCCCGCCTCATCGATGAGCTGCCGGGTGCGACTCCACACCTGAGGGTGGGTGATCGCGTTTAGGCGTTCGCGACGTTCCGAGTCGCTGAAAATGATCGTCCCAAGGGCGGCGCGGTCGAGGCTCCCGTCGGGCGCCAGCACGGATTCACCGAACTCCGCGGCGATGGCGGCGAGTGCGGGCGTTCCCGGCTCCACGATCTCGCGGGCGAGCTGATCGGCGTCGATGTGCACGGCTCCACGCTCGGCGAGGTGCGCGGCGACGGTGCTCTTGCCCGAGGCGATTCCGCCGGTGAGTGCTATGAGGTACATCCGAGCAATGCTATCGGCAGGGGCTCGCCCGCAAAACCGGTCAATTTCGCGACACGCCGGTGGAGCTGGCAGATTACCTCGGCGTGTCTCGAAAAGACCGGTTTTTGCGCGGGCGCGGGCAGAGGCAGGGGCGTGGGCAACGAAAAGCAGGCCGCACCCCGAAGGGTACGGCCTGCTCTGGTGGTGCTTCGGTGCTAGTTGCCGCCGGACAGCTTCTCGCGGAG
Source organism: Cryobacterium sp. MLB-32 (assembly GCF_000738085.1). GTDB lineage: Bacteria > Actinomycetota > Actinomycetes > Actinomycetales > Microbacteriaceae > Cryobacterium. Next base: position 1,426 of record NZ_JPRS01000012.1, on the reverse strand, counting down.
GGCCGCGAGTGCTTCGTCATCGGCGAGCGTGCCGGCGCCAGCCGACTCGCTCGAGAAGGCAGAGCCGGCCGGAGCGACGTCGCTGGGTGCAGCGATCTCGTCGTTCGCGGAAGCAACCTGCTTCTTGTGGGCTTCCCAGCGAGCCTGGGCTGCAGCGTAGTCCTGCTCCCACTTTTCGCGCTGCTCGTCAAAGCCTTCGCGCCACTCGTTGGTCTCGGAGTCGAAGCCTTCGGGGTACTTGTACTGGCCCTTGTCGTCGTACTCGGTGAGCATTCCGTAGAGCGCCGGGTCGAACTCGGTGCCCTCGGGGTCGACACCATCGTTGGCCTGCTTGAGGCTCAACGAGATGCGGCGACGCTCGAGGTCGATGTCGATGACCTTGACGAAGACCTCGTCGCCCACAGAAACAACCTGCTCGGCGAGCTCAACGTGCTTGCCGGACAGCTCGCTGATGTGCACGAGCCCCTCGATGCCCTCGGCAACGCGAACGAACGCGCCGAACGGAACGAGCTTGGTGACCTTACCCGGTGCAACCTGGCCAATGGCGTGGGTGCGAGCGAATACCTGCCACGGGTCTTCCTGCGTTGCCTTGAGGGACAGCGAGACGCGCTCGCGGTCAAGGTCAACCTCGAGGATCTCGACGGTGACTTCCTGACCGACCTCAACGACCTCGCTGGCGTGCTCAATGTGCTTCCAGCTGAGCTCGGAGACGTGAACCAGACCGTCAACGCCACCCAGGTCGACGAACGCACCGAAGTTGACGATCGACGAGACGACGCCCTTACGGACCTGTCCCTTCTGGAGGTTGTTGAGGAACGTGGTGCGGCTCTCGGACTGAGTCTGCTCGAGGAGCGCACGACGCGACAGCACAACGTTGTTGCGGTTCTTGTCGAGTTCGAGGATCTTGGCCTCGATCTCCTGGCCCAGGTACGGGGTCAGGTCGCGAACGCGGCGAAGCTCGATGAGCGAAGCAGGAAGGAAGCCACGAAGTCCGATGTCGACGATGAGTCCACCCTTGACGACCTCGATGACCGAACCGGTGACAACACCGTCGGCCTCCTTGATCTTCTCAACATCGCCCCATGCACGCTCGTACTGAGCGCGCTTCTTGGAGAGGATGAGGCGGCCTTCTTTGTCTTCCTTCTGGAGGACGAGGGCCTCAACCAGGTCGCCGACCTTGACAACCTCGGAAGGGTCAACGTCGTGCTTGATGGAGAGTTCGCGGGAGGGGATGACACCCTCGGTCTTGTAGCCCACGTCGAGGAGAACCTCGTCGCGGTCGATCTTCACGACGGTGCCCTCGATGAGGTCTCCGTCGTTGAAGAATTTCAGAGTCTTTTCGACCGCGGCAAGAAAGTCTTCAGCAGATCCAATGTCGTTGATGGCGACCTGCTTGGGTGCCCGTTCGGTCGTTGCGATTGTCATG
>NZ_JPRS01000011.1 GCF_000738085.1 Cryobacterium sp. MLB-32 | reverse complement strand
CGGGTGGGCCGAACATCACGATCACGAACAACCGCTTGACCGCTGGGCCGGCGTACAACTTCACCGCGGCAGTCTCACTGTTGAATCAGGGCAGTGCCTTCACGAATACTCTCGTGCAGGGCAACCTGTTTGACGGTGGTGGCTACTGCGTGTACGCGGGTGGCGAGCCGAAGGGCAACGCGGCACGCCCCTCGTCGAACGTCCGATTCCTGGATAACACCTTCGGAAACGCACTGTATGCGAAGTGCGGTTCGTACGGGCCGGTGACAGCGTTCGACTCCTCGGGTGCTGGCAACCAGTGGGTGAACAACCGCTGGTTGGACGGAACGATCGTTCCTCCGGCGCTCTAAAGTCACCAAGGCGCGCTTGAGCGCGCGGTGAGGGCCTCCGTAGCCGATGCGCGTCAGCAGACGCGGATCGGTTCACGGGGGCCCTTGTGCCGCCCGTCACCTACCATTCCACGAGGGTCAGCTCGCTGTAGAGATAGTCGACTGCCTCTGGTCGTACGTTCGTGCTGCGGAGCATCTTCGCCCGGGGCGCGGAAAGATCGAAAGCGAACGCGGGGGTGAACCCCAGCACACGCCGCTCGGCCAACGTCGCCACGGCGCCATGACGCAACAGCAGGTGGGAGCCGATGTGCGGCCACGCCGACCGGAGCAGGTCCAGACTTCCTCCGACATACAACGGTGATGCGAAGAGTGGAAGTCGTTTGCGGCGGTCCTTGCGAATGATGAGATAGCAATACTCACCGTCTTCAATCGCGACGATATGGCGAGCTGCAGAGGCGTCCCGGTGGTCGTCGTGCACGCGAGCGTCCTGCCCGGACAGGATGCCCTCCACCACGGCCGGATCATCCGAAATCGTGAGCCCTCGTCGTGGGAGGTATGGCACGTTCAGCGCCAATCGGGTTGCGGTGTCCAGCGCGGCGAAGCCGAGTCTTTGATTCAGCGCCACGACGTTTCCGCTCGGCGAGAAGTCGGTGAACTCGAACCCCTTTTGGGCGAGTATGGCACGCATCAGGCGAACGCTGTGGCCCCGATATTCCTCGAGCACGCAGAACGCAGCAAGATTACAGAACCTGCGAGTTTCGCCGTCGACGTCGCGCTGGGAGTACACCGCGATGTACGCGCCGACGATCGTCTCGTTGGCAACAAGCTGGAACCCGCGATTGGGCGGAGCGCCACTCCACGGGGGCGTCAGCAGCGCCCCCCACGCCACGGCACTTACCCGGGCATTCAGGTGCCTGTGGAGAAACCGGGAGACCGCATCGGTGTCCTCGGCCATGATCGGTCGAACGTCTATTTTCGTACGGTCCATGAGCCGAATAGTACGGCACGCGGCACCCCCGCACCGGTACTATTCTCAACGAAGGCGCTCGTTGTTTGGCCTTGTGATGTCCCGCCGAAAGGAATCCCATGCCGAGCATCGTGATCGCCGCCCATAACGAAGAGAACGTGATCGGGCACAGCCTTGACTCCCTGCTTGCCCAGGAGACGCGCGACGCCATCGAGGTCGTCGTCAGCGCCAACGGCTGCACCGACCGGACGGCCGCCTTGGCAACACGCCCCGGCGTCATTGTGATCGATCGCCCGGAGCCGGGCAAGGCCGCAGCCCTCAACGCGGGCGACCTGGCCGCCACCGGCTTTCCCCGTATCTACCTCGACGCCGACATCCTCCTGCCTCCGGGTGGGCTCGCTGAGTTGGTCAGATACCTTGCGGAGACCCCGCACGTGCTCGCGGTGGTTCCTCGTCGCCGCATGGACACCACCGGCCGGCCCTGGACCGTTCGCGCGTACTTCTCGATCAACGAAAAATTGCCTGCATTTCGGACGGGACTGTTCGGACGTGGGCTCATTGCCCTGTCGGCACAAGGCCGGGCACGCTTCGACTCTTTTCCGGCCATGATCGCGGACGACCTCTTCCTCGATTCTCAGTTCACCGCTGACGAGAAGAGGGAGGCACGCCTCGTCGAGGTCGTGGTGGCAGCCCCGTTCACGACGCGTGACCTGGTGCGTCGACTGGTCCGAGTGAGACGGGGCAATGCCGATATGAGGGCTGCCGCCTCGCGGGGAGCGATCGACGTTCCGGTCCGAGCGGCAGACCGCTGGGCCTGGCTGCACGACGTCGTGCTGCCCCACCCTCGACTGTTGCCGGCGGCGGTTCCGTACGTGCTGATCACGCTGATCGCGGGTATTCTGGCGCGCCGCACGGTGAAGCCGGGCGAAGGCTGGGGTCGGGATGACAGCACTCGGCAAACCCAGCCGTCACGTGCGAACGGAGCAGCGGAATGATCACCAACCTCTGCTTCCACGGCATCGGTAACATCGTTCGCGAGCGGGAAACGGGTGAGTCCCGCTACTGGGTGACAGAGGACCTTTTCCTTCGCATCCTGGACGAGGTGCACGACAACCCGCTGGTGAGGTTGAGTTTTGACGATGGCAACCATTCAGACGTCGCGATTGCATTTCCGGCCCTGCGCGAGCGCGAGTTACGCGCCTCGTTCTTTGCGCTCGCCGGCCGCTTAGACGATCCGGCGAGTCTGTCCTCGTCCGATCTCACAGAGCTCCGGAGTGCCGGAATGGCGATCGGCAGCCATGGCTGGACGCATGTGCCCTGGCGCGGACTCAGTGACGACGAGGCACGTACGGAGCTCGTGGATGCGCGCACGGCCCTCGCCGAGGCCAGCGGCGGCGAGATCGACGATGCTGCCCTCCCACTCGGTCGGTACGATCGTCAACTGCTCGGGCGGCTGGGGCGGGTCGGCTACCGAACGGTGTACACGAGCGATAGGCTCCCCGCGCGTTCGTCCTCGTGGATTCAGGCACGCTACAGCGTGACCGCGAATGACACGCTGGAATCGATCCGTTCGGTGATCACCCACCGGCCAGGCGTGCGCGACGTGCGAAATCTGCTGGCAAGCAGGGTCAAACGGATCCGCTGAGGTCGCTACGACGGCAGGAGTGCGGCGCTCGCACTGAGCTGAGGAGGGCGGCGCGAGGGCCGCAGTAGCGCGCGAACCGTCGTCCAGGACATGCGCTGTCCGAGGATCGCGCGTCTCAGCTCGACCACGATCGTCAAGCTGAAGTAGAGCCATGCCCGCAGGGTGCCGGTGCGGCGGCGATAAATACGTATCCGGTTGAGCATCTGCATCGTGTGCGTGGCAGCGCTTTCGCCTGACCCTCCGCCGATATGCATCGCGCCGGCGCGGGGTGTGTACACGGTGCTCCAGCCCGCGTCGCGAGCCCTGAGACTAAAATCCGTCTCCTCCGAGTACAGGAAGAAAGACTCGTCGAGGCCCGCCAGGGCGTCAAAACAGTGGCGGTCGACAAGGAGGACCGCGCCCACAGCCCAGTCGACCTCGTGCTCATTCTGATACTCGCTCCGAATCTCGATCCGCTCGGTGAAGACCGGCAGCCCCGTAAAGCTCAAACCGCCGACTCGTCCGAGCGTCGGTCCCCGCCTCAGCGTTGGGGACAGGCTGCCGTCTTCCTCGCGCACGCGCGGTGCGATGATGCCCGCACCGGGCCGTCGTCGCAGAACCTCGAGCATCCGCGGCACCGAGTCGGGGTCGAGCGTGGCGTCGGGGTTGAGAATGAGGATCGTGGCCGCTTCGGGGGAGTCGAGGACGGCTCGATTGATTCCGGCCGCGTATCCATCGTTCGAGGCCCGTATGACAGTGCAATCGGGCCGACGGGCCAGGAGTTCTGGCGTTCCGTCGGTGGAGTCATTGTCGACGACCACAACGGAATAGGTGAGGCCGGCGAACGCCGCAGGCAGACTGTCGAGGAGGTCGCCCACGTGGCGTGTGCTGTTGTACGTGACGACAACGGCCGCAACATCAACGTGCTGGGGCTCTGTCGTTCGCGGCGTCTCGTTCGGGCTTTCCCCGGTGCTCGAGGTGCTCGAGGCAATTGTCACTGGATGACCCCTCTGTATCGGCTCGTATGGAGCGCTTCGGAAACTCGTGTCGCGTCGACGACGGCCGGTAGGCTTCCGCACAACCCGGCCAGGAGGAACAGCATGCCGCCCGCTATCGGGAAGGAGAGCCCGTCAAAGAAGGCGAAAAGAACGGCGACGGTGAACAGCGATGCCGCCAGAGCGTGACCCAGCAGCCGGATGTCGGCGTTGCCGGAACGCCGCGCTTGGTGGGCGCTCCAGATGCCCGCCAGGAAGAGTGCGAGGAAGCTCAGGAGCCCCAGGATGCCCAACTCGATGGCGATCAGCACCCATTGATTGTCGAAAATATAGTACCTGGGCAGGAACAGGCCGAAACCGGATCCGATCACCGGGGACGGTGACATGAACTGGGGCACCAGCTCCAGTCCTCTCGTTCGAGACAGCGTGCTGGGATCCGATACGACGCCTGAGAACAGCCGGATGGTCGCCGAGAGCAATCCTGGGGACGCCGCGAAGATCGCCACGGCGACAATGGTGCCGACGCCGATGGCGGCGGCGCGAAACCGAGCGGGGACCGCGGGAATCATCGAAATTCCGGCCACGGCAAAGCCGATGATGGCCGAACGAGAAACGGCGACCAGTGCCGAGGCAGAGATGAGCGCGACGGGCAGCCAATACCAGAGGCCCCCACGGGAGAGATTCGAACGGAAGCCGCGCGACAGCGCCGCGGCGATGGCGAGCGGAAGGGAAGCAATGATCGCGGTCGCGTACTCGAGGGGATGGATTGCCGTTCCCGACGACCGGATGACTCCCGCACGCTCCTGAATGCCCCCCTCCATGCTCAGCCCTGGAATCGTTCCGAAGAAGTCGACGATTCCCTGCCCCGTCAGGAATTGGAGGAGGCCGAGTGCCGCGAGGAATCCTGCGCCGACGACAATCCGGCGCGCCATGCTGGAGAGATCCGTCACCGTGCGGATGCCGTCAAGCGCGACAAGGAGCACGCCCGCCCAGGACAGCAGCCGGATCAGCGCTGTGAAAGCGGGGCTGACCTGGTCTTCCGGCTGACCGCGCAGCATGGCAACGGCGAAACTCACGAGGACGAGCACGAGGAATGCGACAAACGTGAATCGTACCGGCTGAAAACTCAGCCTCGAATCGGAGGCGAGCATCTGCAGACGAGCGATGACCCACCAGCAGAGGAGGACGAGACCCCAGATCAAGGACGGGCGCCCGAGCGCGCCGAGCGCGGTGATCACCACCCCAGAGGGGATTGCCAGAAGCAGCACCAGATACACGGTCAGCATCGTCACGGCATCGCCTCGGCGTCGAGCGCTCAGGCCGCTGGCCGTGGATACGATTCGTGACGACGAGTGCACTGGAGGCATGATGCTCACCGTGGATGGCTCAGAGTGGATGCCGCCACATCCTGTTCGGTGTCCTCGTGTGACTGGTCGCGCGTGGTGAACGGCCCGGACGATCCCGCGGACGGACCGGACGGTACGGGCGCTCGCGTCGGCGTAGGGGTCAACAGCTTTGAGGAGGGGCTGGTCACATTGGCGGCGTCCGGGGTGGCTGTTGGGTGTCCGTCGTCGTTCGCCGCGTTGTCCCCGTCCCGCTTTCGATTCCGGCTGAATCCTTCGACGAGGCCCGCCAGCAGTAGAGTCAGCGCGAGTCCGACGAAACCGACGGTGCCCACAGCGATGAATCGGTTACGTTCCTGGAGCACGCTGCGGTTGTCGATGGTGACGGGCAAAACGGTCATGCGATTCTGTGCCGCGATGCCCTCTTTCGACTGTATGTCGTCGAGCACCATTGCGGTCCGCTCGACGAGCAGCCCCTGCACTTTCTGGGCGGCGGCATCTGTCGGCGCGGTAACGACGATGAGGATGACCGGCCCCGCGGTCGTCGTGTCGCGAGAGACCTCGACCTTGACTCCGGGGTTGTCCGCAACCACTTCATCGAGCAGATTCGCCGAGCCCACCGCACGCACGATGACATCGGCCGCGGGCACCAGGCCCCCCAGGAACAGGTAAGGGTTTGCCCCGACCGGCATGCTCTCTGCCCCGGGGATAAGGAGCTGTGTTGAAGAGCGCTCGTATCCCGGGGGAATCAGGTTCCAGGCACCGATGGCCAGTGAGGCCGCGATGAGCAACCCCGGTACGACGATATACCAGCGGCGCCAGAGGCCGCGTAGGGTGTCGGTGAAATACATGATGGCGTTCCTTTCGAACTGCGAGGGTACTAATTCAGGGACGTACTGCGCACGGCAGTTCGCCGACGCAAGCGCAATCGGTCACACGCGATCGAGCCCCAGGCGCCAACTATCAGCGCGGCGGCGACCATCGCGGCACCCGCGGCCAGCTGACTGGTTCGCGATGACGAGACATAGACGATCTGCATGGTGGTTGGTGCCACCGTTGCCGTGATCCGGTCTTTCGGCGGAATTCCCAAAGCAGCCTGTTCGGCGTTGGAGATCCTTAGGACCCGATCCACCAGCTCTTTCTGCCTTGTCTCGACCCAGTCGACGGTGCGCCCCGCGATCTGAATCTCCACATCCGATTTGCTGAAGGTCGACGCCCATTGACTGCCAGAGTCTGCCAGATCGACGACTGAGCCCTCCCGCACCCCTGTGCCGTAGAAGGGGGCATCGCTCGTCGAAAATCGGGCGGGAGGCTGCCCGTTGTTCGTCTCGCGCACGACGGCCCCGGCAAACGTGATGACGCTGGAGTCCCTGGTCCCGTTGTAGGGCGACAAGGTTGTCGTGGTGGGGAGCATAAACGAGACCACAGTGTTCGTGCTGTAAATCCCCCCATCACGCGCAAGCATGAAGGTGATCAGAACCGCGCAGGCCAGCAACGCGATCGGAATATACCAGTGACGGACCATGGCGGAGAGGATCTCACGAATACTCATCAGCGGCGGCCGTGTGCACCACGATGGCACGGCACAACACCGAGCAGAACGGTGCACGCCCGAGCGCGGGCAGAGGTCGGGGGGTGTTGTTGAGTGGAGGTGATGAACGCCTGTCGCCGGCAGAGCAGGCCGCGCGAGTGTGAGGACACAATTATTCCTGAGGTTCGGTTTACAGTTTCGATGTGGCACATGCTCTGAGTCGCGCCGGAAGCCCGGGTCGAATGAGACGGCAGGCGTACCCCGGCGCAGGATTTGACTGTAGCGTGCGACGGATCCGTGAGGAGGCCCCGTCCGGGGGGTGCTGACGGACCGCCGAACGGGACGCCGTCATGGGCAGGGTGCGCCGATGGACAGGTGTGTGGCCCGCCGATCCCCGATGCGCCTGCGTTCGCGACATCGCGCCGAGGATACCGCTCGCGACGGGTACTCCGCTCACACGGTGGGTACGCGGAATTCCGGGCATCTCCCTAGGCCCGCGTGGTTGCAGCGATGGATTCGACCGTCGCGGGAAGCGGGTGTCGGCGGCCTCTGTTGAGGAGGAACTCCCCGTACGCGTTGGCGTCGTCAAGATCGATGCGCCTGTCGTCGTCGGGAACGCCGACATTAGCGAATGGCCACGCGGCGGCGCGCACCGCGTTCTGTTCGCGACCGAGAACGGTGTCAAATACCCGCACATAGGCCTGCGCCTGGTGCTGCCAATCCAACTGACTGGCCACCCGTGCCCGGGCCGCGCGACCGAGGTCGGCGCGCGCCGCCGGGTCGTCGAGAAGCCTCTCCACGGCATCCGCGAACGCCTCAATGTTTCCGGAAGGAACGTAAATCGCGCTCGCGTCGCCCGACACCCGTGTCTCCGCGAGGTCGAACGACACCGAGGGCAGCGCGTAGGCCATGTACTCCATCGTTTTATTCATCGTGGAGAGATCGTTCAGGGGCGTCTTCTCGTCGGGTCCGAGGCCGATGTCACCCGCGCTGAGGTAGTTGGCGATGGTTTCAGGCCCGACCCGCCCCGTGAAATGCACGTACGGATCGAGGCCCAGTGAGGTGCATTGTGCCTGGAGCGCCTCAAGGCAGTCGCCGAACCCCATCAACACGGCTCGGACATCCTTTCGTTCCCGCTCGTGCACGAGCAGGCTCATCACGTCGAGCACCTTGTCCACGTTGTCCTGCGGCCCCATGATGCCGAGGTAGACGAGGAGTGATTCCTGCATCAGTCCGACTTCAGCGAACGGTTGGATCGGCCGCATGACACGCGTGTCCGGCCCGCTGCGCACCACGGTCACCTGACTGTGCTTGAGCTTTCCACGACGGATGGCGATGGCGCGGTAGGAATCGTTGGTGGAGATGACGTGGTCGGCGACCCGAAAGGTCATGCGCTCCAACCACAGCAGTGTCTTGTACTGGAAGCGCGCGGCGACGCCCCGCGGCTGTCCGAACCGCGACAGGAACAGCTCGGGGTTGAGGTCGTGGTGGTCAAAGATGAAGCGCACACCGAAGCGCCTCCAGAGGAGGCCCAAGAGCCAGTACGTGTCGGGTGGATTACAGGCCTGGATCACGTCGAAGCCGCGCTCACGGCGGACGACGAGGGACAGAGCAGCGGTCCGGATCCAGCACAAAGCGAATTCAATCGCGAAGCCGAGGGCCCCCGTGGCTTCCGGCGCCGGCCGGTACTTGTAGATCGCGATGCCGTCGATGATCTCCCTCGCTGGGTCTCCTGGACCTTTCGGGCAGATGACCGAGACCGAGTATCCCTGAGACTGCAGGGCCTGGCATTCGAGCCATACCCGGCGATCCAATGGAACGGGAAGGTTCTGCACGATGATGAGGACGCGGGTTCCGGGGATGCCGGGTGTTTTCAGGCGGGTCTGGCGGGTCATGAGAGTGTCAAAATCCCTTCAGTCTCGGTGTAATGTTCACCGGTGGACGGGCAGATGAATTGGCCATTGTCGGCGGCCTCCAGAGCGACGCCACTACGGCCTACCCAGCCGATGCGCCTGGCCGGTACTCCGGCCACGAGAGCGAATTCCGCAACATCCTTTGTGACCACGGAGCCGGCCGCCACCATCGACCAGCGGCCGATCGTGACGGGAGCTATACAGACCGCGCGCGCGCCGATCGAGGCGCCGGTGCGCACGATGACGCCGACCATGGGCCAATCGTCGGCGGTCTTGCGGGTACCGTCAACATTGATGGCACGGGGAAAGACATCGTTGGTGAACACCACAGCCGGGCCTACGAAGACCCCGTCTTCGAGCACGGCCGGTTCGTAGACGAGCGCATAGTTCTGAACCTTGCAATTGCGGCCCAGGACGACTCCCGGGCCGATGTACGCGCCCCGCCCCACGATGCAGCCCGGGCCGACCCGCGCATGTTCCCTGACCTGTGCGAGGTGCCAGATCTGGCTGTTCGCGCCGATGATGGCGCGCTCGTCGATGTCGGCGGTCTCCGCTATTCGCGCGGGAGCGTCGGCCGTGGGCGCGGATACGGGGGTGGTGCTCATCAGTACGCTCCTACGGGGTGAATAACCACTTGAATGGTGCGCCAGATGATCATGAGATCGCCGGCCAGGGACCAATTCTCGACGTAATAGAGGTCGAGGCGAACGCTTTCTTCCCAGCTGAGATTCGATCGGCCGCTGACCTGCCACATACCGGTGAGACCCGGTTTGATGTACAGCCGGCGATGCACGTGTGTTTCATACTGCTGCACCTCTCGTGGCAAGGATG
>NZ_JPRS01000010.1 GCF_000738085.1 Cryobacterium sp. MLB-32 | reverse complement strand
CCGCCGCCAACCAGCCCCTCGTTCGCACCACCATCGAGGTGCGCACCCCCGGCGCGCACGACGTGGCCATCGACATCAAGTTCGCCGGCATCTGCCACTCCGACATCCACCAGGCCCGCGATGAGTGGGGTGTGGGACTGTTTCCGATGGTTCCCGGCCACGAGATCGCCGGCTTCGTCTCCGCCGTCGGCAGCGACGTCACGCGCTACCGCGTCGGTGACCGCGTCGGCGTCGGGTGCTTCGTCGACTCCTGCCGCGAGTGCGCGAATTGCCTCGCCGGCGAGGAGCAGTACTGCCTGAAGGGCGAGGTCGGCACCTACAACGCCCGCAACTACGACGGCACCCCGACCAACGGCGGCTACAGCACCGCGGTCGTCGTTGACGAGAACTACGTGCTCGGCATCCCCGAGGGCATCGAACTCTCCGAGGCAGCCCCCCTGCTCTGCGCCGGCATCACCCTCTACTCACCGCTGAAGAACTGGCAGGCCGGCCCGGGCAAGAAGGTCGCCATTCTCGGCATGGGCGGCCTCGGCCACATGGGCGTGAAGATCGCCCACGCGCTCGGCGCCGAGGTGACCGTGCTCAGCCAGACGCTCAGCAAGCAGGAAGACGGCCTGCGTTTCGGCGCCGACCACTACTACGCCACGAGCGATCCGACCACCTTCGCCGAGCTCGAGAACCACTTCGACCTCATCGTGAACACCGTGGCCGCCAACCTCGACATGGAGCGCTACCTCGGCCTGCTCGCCCTCAACGGCACCCTCGTGCACGTGGGCATCCCCACCGAGCCCGACCAGGTGAAGATGTTCTGGCTCGCCTCGCAGCGCCGCTCGATCGCCGGCTCGAAGATCGGCGGCATCCGCCAGACGCAGGAGATGCTCGATTTCTGCGCGGCCCACGGCATCGGCGCCGACGTGGAGGTCATCTCCATCGACCAGGTCAACGAGGCCTATGAGCGTGTCATTCGCAGCGATGTGCGCTACCGCTTCGTCATCGACACGGCCAGCTTCGACAACGAGACCCGTTCGGCCTAACACCGCACCGATCTGACGAACGGATGCCCGAGGAGTTGCGGGCGGCCACGGCAACCGGATGCCGCCCGACCGGCACTACTCGGCGGCGGGACGCTGCCGGTTCTGTTTCGTGGCCGAACGCTGTTGTTTGGCCGCGAGGTGCCGCCGACCCGAACCCCTAGTGGGTTTGGTCGCCCGGCGCAGCGGAGCATCGGGGGCGAGCGCGTCGGCGATCAGCTCGGCGAGCTTGCGCAGGGCGATTTCGCGATTGCGCAGCTGGGAGCGCTCCTCGGAGGCGGCCATCGTGACCACGCCCCCGACAAGACGGCGTTCGAGGCGGGTGAGCAGCATCGCCCGCTGCTCGTCGGTCAGCGCCGCCGACTCGGCGACGTTCCACGACAGCTGCACCCGGCTGTCGGAGGTGTTGACGTGCTGGCCACCGGGTCCGGACGACCGCGAAAAACGCCAGCCCAGTTCTGTGGCGGGGATCGTCAGTGCGGGAGATACGTCCAGGTCCATGAACCAAGCGTCGCACGATCACCCCGGGCTGGGTAACCAGTCCGCGCACGTGGGCGTATATTCATCGCCAATCATGGTGTGACTCGGCGGCGGGGCGTGGGACCGGACACCTGGTTGCGCACCGGACGGAGGCCAAACAGCCCCCTGAGTCGCGGTGTCAGTCAACCCACCGCGCGGGAAGAGCTTCAGGCGCAACCGGCCTCGAGATGAGGTAGCCCTGCACCGTGTCGCAGCGCAGATCCCGCAGTAGCTCCAGTTGGCAGGGACGTTCGACACCCTCGGCCGTGACGGTGAGCCCGAGGGCGTGAGCGGTGTCGATGACGCCGCCCACGAGCAGCGCTTCAGCGGACGAGGAATCGATCGTGTCGATGAAGGTCTTGTCGATCTTCACCGCGGTCAGCGGCAAGCTGCGCAGCAGAGCCAGGGAGGAGAATCCCGTGCCGTAGTCGTCCAGGGCAATACTGACTCCGGCCGTGCGCAGGCGTTGAAGCTGGCCGATTGCCCGCGGCAGGTCGGTAATCGCGGCTCCCTCGGTGATTTCGACCTGGATCAGGTGAGCGGGAAGACCGTGACGCTCGAGGGCCGCCTCGAGTTCGGGCACGATCGTGCGGGCGGCGAGCTGCAGCGGTGACACGTTCACGGCCACACGACGGGGTGTTCCCGCATCCAGCCAGAGCTTGGCCTGAGCGCAGGCCTGGCTGATGACTCTGCGTCCGATGCGATGGATGTCGCCGGACAGTTCCATAATCGGGATGAACTCGGCGGGCGATACTGAGCCGAGGACCGGGTCCGTCCAGCGGAGCAGCGCCTCCACCGCTGAGCACTCGCCACTGGCCAGGTCCAGCTGCGGTTGGTAGTGCAAGACAAACGCGTTCGTCTCAAATGCAGCGGGAAGCCGCCGCCGGATGAGCGCATTCCGAACGATCGGCGCAGCCTCGCCCTGTCCATCGAGGCGCGCCACCTGACGCTTGCCGGCCTGCTTGGCCTTGATCATGGCCCCGTCGGCGTGCCGCAGCAGTGCATCAAGCCGACTGAGCTGTTGTTCCTCGGCGACATCACCGGTCATAGCAATGCCGACTGACGCGGACACGTACAGCTGATGGCCGTCAGCGGCGAACGGAACCGAGGACCCGAGCACAATCCGGTCGGCGATCGCGCGAAGTTGGTCCGCATCCACGTCCACCAGCAACATCGCGAACTCATCTCCACCCAGTCGGGCCAGCACATCGGTGGGACGCACCATCTGACGCAGCCGTTCTGCGAAGCTGACCAGAATCTCGTCTCCGATCTGATGACCGAACGTGTCGTTAATCGCTTTGAAGCCGTCCAGGTCGACGTACAGAACCGCGAAACGGGACAGGTCCCCCGCGTCATCGAGGGTTGCCGCGCCCCGCTCCGTCAGCTGCCGGCGGTTGGGTAGCCCCGTGAGCGAATCATGAAGCGCCGCGTGGCGAAAATCCGCCGACAAACGTTCGAATATCTGCGACACGGAGACGACCCGGGGACCATCGACGGTCAGCACCAGCACGTCTCGATAGCGTTGGTTTCCAGGGAGCTTGAGAATGCGCTGGGCTGCTTTCGAGAGACCCATCGAGCCGGGCAGGGCGAGCGAATTCTCGGGCACCATGTGACGTGCCGTCGCTCTGGCATACAGGCCTCGCCCGTAGCCGAGTCGCCCGGTGAGGGTGAATTCCACTTGTTCCCGCGTCAGCAAGAAGTAGTCGTCGTCGTCCTGCACGACGAGCGAACCCAGCTGGCGGTCGGCACGGAACACACGATCGATCTCGGCCACCGGGGTGGCCCCGGACACGATCTCCGCGCCCGTGGCCAGGTCTGCCAAACAGACGATCGGATTGTCACGGCGGCGCGCAGCGCCAGAAATGGTCCCCATGCTTTATCAGTACCGGATCCGGTCCCCTCACCCGCTTCCACCCGCCGCTGTTTCCCTCTTGTTCATGACCCGGACATGCTCCGTGCCTGTCGCCGGGCGTTTCGAGCGATGCCTTCAGGCGCGGAAGCGCGGGACGATGCCCGATCCCCCCGCAGAAATTTCTAGCTCGAACGGTTCTGCGCCTGATCGTCGAGCGCGAGCACTACCTTGCCGAGGTGGGAATTCTCGGCGAGGAGATCCTGAGCCTGACGCGCCCGCGTCCACGGCAGCACCCGGTCGATGCGCGGCCGCAGTACCTCGACATCAAGGTCAACCTCCGACCGGAGCGCGGCGGCGACAGCCGCCTTTTCCCGGGCATCGCGGGTGCGGAAGGTCACGCCGACGAGGCTGAGGCGCTTCAGCGCCACCGCTTCCAGATCAAGCACGCCGTGGCCTCCGCCGAGGCGACCCACGCTGACCAGACGGCCCGTGAGGGCGGCGCACCGCACGGAGCCTTCGAGATACGGCCCGCCGACGTGGTCGATGATGACGTCGACCCCGCGATTTTCGGTCAGGGTGAGCACCCTGTCTGCAAACCCGGCCTCATCCACGATCACCACGTGATCCGCTCCGAGCGATAGAAGCAGCTCGGTCGACCGGTCCGTGCGCGTGGTGGCGATGATGAGCCCGGCCCCGAGGTGCCGGGCCAGTTGCACACACTGCAGCCCCACCGACGAGGCGGCGCCGTGGATGAGTACCGATTCGCCGGGGGCCAACGCGCCGACCGTGCGCAGGGCGTTGTGTTCGGTCATCAGCCCGAGGATGCCCGCGGCACCCTCCGCGTAGGTCCACGCTTCGGGAATCGGCACCGCGAGTGCCGCCTCGACAACGACGAACTCGCTCAGGCCGCCCGCGACGAGGGACATCACGCGATCGCCCACGTGCACACCCGTGACTCCCGCACCCACGTCCACGACGTCACCCGCAGCGTCGAGGCCCACCACGACCGGGCCGAAACCGGGTGACGCGGTCTGGTGCGTTCCGGCCCGCTGGGCCAGATCAGCACGATTGACGGATGCCGCGTGCACGCGGATCTTGACCTGGCCGGCTCCGGTTGCCGGAGCGTCAATGTCGCGCATGACCAACTCAGATTCCTGCGCGCCCGACTCAATGACAATGGCTTTCATCCGGTCTCCCTGCTCGTGTGGTTCAGGAACCAGATCTCCGTCGCGCGCAGGTTCCCGATCATCCGAGGCTATCTGCTGGAGCATCCGGACCGGTGATGATCGTGATTCCAGACGGGAGAATCGCGGTGCCGCATCCGTCGGGCACCACGCCTTAGAAGGAGACGCCGCAGACCAGCGCCGCGTTGGCGAACGGGGTGGCCTCCCCCGTGCGAATGAAGAGTTTCGCGGATGCGGACAGATCCTTCAGCTCCGCGTGGCTGATGTACTCGATGTCGTCGAAGCGGTCGGCCAGCCATTCCCCGGCCGGAGCGGTCTTCGCTTCGACCGCAGCCACGCACCCCTGGAAAACGAGCTCGTCGAGTAGGGCGTCAAGAACCTGTTCGAACCGGGGAATTCCGTGCACGAGAGCCAGATCGATCACGGGAACGCCGCGCGGGATGGGCATGCCGCAGTCCGCGAGGAGAACCACATCCGTGTGGCCGAGCCGGGCCAGTGCGCCCGACAACTCGGCATTCAGGATGCCGCGTTTCTTCATGCGTGCACCATCGCATTCGTCGTCGGCAGCACGTCGGCCAGCATCGGATAGGAGGTCTGGGTTCCTCGGCCCTGCACCGCGAAGGCGCCGACGCGCACAGCGAGGCCAACGGCACGCAGGAGGGGTGCCCCGGCGGCCAGCTGAGCGCTGAGTGCACCCACGAAGGCATCGCCGGCCCCCGAACTGTCCACGGCGACGACCGTGGGCGACGCCACGGAGTGGGTGCCATCCCGGTCAGCGCAGATGGCTCCCCGCGCACCGCGGGTCAGCACCACGGATGCGACGCCCGATTCCCGCAGCCGAGCCACCAGCTCGGCATCGTCGGTCGGGATGGCGCGCTGCGGTTCCAGTTGCGCGAGCACGAGGGCGGCCTCGTGCTCGTTGACGACGAGGGGGTCTGCCCTGCGGATCACCTCGGCGTCCAGCTCGATGACGGGGGCCAGGTTCAGCACCACCCGCCCGGTCGCCAGCTGCGCAGCCCGCACGATTCCGTCAGCGGGAATCTCGCCCTGAAGCACCACGACGGTGGCGGCGGCGATGAGGGTGGCGCTGGCCTGCACGGCCTCGGCATCCATCACGGCGTTGGCGCCGGGGATGATCACGATCGTGTTCTCGCCATCGGCCGCGACGCTGACCAAGGCGAGCCCGGTGGGCCTATCGACCGTTCGAACGGCCGACTGTTCGACACCCGCGCTGGTCAGGATCGCACCGGCGACCACAGCCTGGGAATCCCGGCCGACGGCGCCGACCATACTCACCCGGGCGCCGAGCTGGGCTGCAGCAACCGCCTGGTTGGCGCCCTTCCCGCCGGGCAGGAACTCCATCGACGTTCCGATGAGGGTCTCGCCCGGCTTCGGGTGGCGATGGATGCGAATCAGCTGGTCGACGTTGATGGAGCCGACGACCACCACCGAACCCGGCTCGACGCTGCCAGAGGGTGAGGTGAGGGCAGTGCTGGCGATGTCACTCACTTGGTGAAGTCGCCGACATTCGCCTGGGTGACGGAGACGACCTCGACCGGGACGGTCTTCTCGATCGTGTCGCCGTTGAGCGCCTTGACAGCGGATTCGATGGCGAGCTTGCCGAGTTCGGCCGGCTGCTGGGCGATGGTCGCGACGAGCGTGCCTGCCTTAATTGCTGCGAGCCCGTCGGCCGTGCGTCGAAGCCGACGACGGAGACGTCGGTGCCGGCCTGGGCGCCGAGCGCCTGGATCGCGCCGAGGGCCATCTCATCGTTTTCCGCGAAGATTCCGGTCACGCCCGGGTTGGCCTGCAACAGGTTGGTCGTGACGTCGAGCGCTGCGGCACGGTCGAAGTTGGCTGTCTGCGTGGCGACCACGGTGATGTTGGGATACGCCTTCAGCCCCTCCTCGAAGCCGGCGCCGCGCTCGCGACTGGCCGAGGTTCCGGAGACGCCCTGCAGGTGGATGATGCTGCCCGTCTCGCCCATGGCCTTGGCGAGTTCGTCGGCGGCCTGTCGTCCGCCGGCGACGTTGTCGCTCGCGACGAGGGAGGCGAGATCGACGCCGTTGACCGTGCGGTCCACACCGATGACCGGGATCCCGGCCGTGATCAGGGCCTCGACGGCCGAGGATGCGGCATCCGAGTCGACCGGGTTCACGATGACCGCATCGGCGCCGCTCGCGGCGGCCGTCGCGAGCTGGTTGGCCTGCGTCGCGGAGTCGTTCTGGGCGTCGACGATGTCCAGCTGAACCCCGGCCTCATCGGCGGCGGCCTGCGCTCCGTCGCGCAGTTCCACGAAGAACGGGTTGTTCAGGGTGGAGATGGCCATCACGATCGTGTTGCCGGAGGCCTCGGCGCCGCCGCCGCGGCCGCAGGCGGTGGTTCCCGCGAGGATCAGGGCCGCCGTGGCGGTGAGCGCCGCGATCTTGATGAACGAGGATGACTTCATTGTGTTTCCTTTGTGTGGTGTGGAGAGGGTGTGGAGCGGGGGAAAGAGTGCCGGATACCGGCTCGACCGGGTCAGCTGCTGCGGGTCTTGCGTCGCAGCACGTCGACACCGACGGCGAGGGCGATGACGAGGCCGATGACGACCTGCTGCCAGAACGAGGTGACGTTGAGCAGGTTCAGGCCGTTGCGGATGACGACCAGAACGAGGGCGCCCACGAGGGTGCCGGAGATCCTGCCGAGGCCGCCGGAGAGGGATGCCCCGCCGATCACGACGGCCGCGATGGCATCGAGTTCATAACCGGCCGCCGCCTGGGGCTGCGCGGAGTCGAGACGCCCAGCGAGCAGCAGGCCGGCCAGGGCCGCGAACAGTCCGGCCAGGGCGAAAACGGTGACGAGGATGCGCTTGACCGGGAGCCCGGAGAGCCGGGCGGCTTCGGCATTGCCGCCGACGGCGTACATCGAACGCCCGATCACCGTGCGGTTGAGGATGAACGAGGCCCCCAGAGCAGCGATCACCAGGATGACGATGGGCATGGGAACCGGGCCCAGGTTGCCGCCGAGGAACGATACCTCGGGCGCCGTCTGAATCGGGCGGCCGTCGGAGATGACCAGGGTCAGTCCGCGTGCCACGCTGAGCATCGCGAGGGTGGCGATGAAGGAGGGCAGCTTTCCGTAGGCGTTGGCCAGGCCGCTGATCACGCCGGCCAGTGCGCCCACCGCGAGGCCGCCCACGAGGGCGATCCAGCCGGGGAAGCCGCCGCTGGCGAACATCCAGCCCGAGGCCATGGCCGACAGGGCCGCCACGCTGCCGACGGACAGGTCGATACCGCCCGCCACGATGACGAACGTCATACCGAACGCCAGCACGGCGACGGTGGAGACCTGAATGCCGATGTTGAGCAGATTCTGCCCGGTCAGGAAGTTCGGGGTGGCGATGAACAGGGCGAGACAGAGAACGACGAGCCCGACGAGGGCGCCGTTGTTGGCGAGGAACTTCTTGTAGTCGACGCCGCGGCGCTGCGCCGGCATGGTTGTGCTGGACATGGTGTGATTCCCTATCTCTGTTCGTGCTTCTCGTCGACGTCGCGGGCGGCGAGTGTCATGACCGCGTCTTGGGTTGCCTCTGCTGCGGTGAGCTCGCCGGCGAGCCGGCCGTCGCGCATCACGAGGATGCGATCACTCATGCCGAGGACTTCCGGTAGCTCGCTGGAGACCATCAGGACCGCTCCCCCAGCTGCCGTGATCGTGTTGATCAGTTCGTAGATCTCGACCTTGGCTCCCACGTCGACGCCACGGGTGGGCTCGTCGAGCAGCAAGACCGTGGAGGCGGCGATGATCCAGCGGCCGAATACCGCCTTTTGCTGGTTCCCTCCGGAGAGCGCGCCGATCGGCTGGTCGATGGTGTGCATGCGGATGCGCAGTTTCTTCGCGACCTCCGTCGCCCGGCTGCGCTGGCCGGCGAAGTCGACCAGCCCCAGCTGGGCGGTGGAGGCAAGGGTGGCGTAGCCGAGGTTGTCGTTGACGGAGGCGTCGAGCACCAGCCCCTGTGCCTTGCGGTCCTCGGGAACATGCCCGATGCCCGCCGCGATCGCGGCCTTGATGTTGCCGTTCGGCAGGTTCCGGCCACGCACGGCAACGGTGCCGGACGTGTACCGATCGGCGCCGGCGATGGCCCGGATCAGCTCGGTGCGTCCCGCGCCGACCAGTCCGGCGATGCCGAGCACCTCTCCGGCCTTAACGGTGAAGCTGATGTCGCTGAACAGGCCGGTCGACGTGAGATTCTGCACGGCGAGGATCTCGGGTGCCTTCTCCATCCGGCCGGAGACCCGCGGGAACTGATCCTCGATGCCGCGCCCGACCATCAGCTTCACCAGCTCGTCTTCGGATGTCGAGGCCGGCACCTCCGCGATGAACTCCCCATCGCGCAGCACGGTGACGGTGTCGCCGACCTCGGCGATCTCATCGAGGTGGTGGCTGATGAATAGCATGCCCACGCCACGCTGGCGCAGGTCGGCCATGACGGCGAACAGGCTTTCGGTCTCGTGGCGCGTGAGCGCCGCGGTCGGCTCGTCGAGGATCAGGATGCGGGCGTTGATGCTCAGCGCTTTGGCGATCTCGACGAGCTGCTGCCGGGCGATGCCGAGGTCTCCCACCAGGGTGTCGACGTCGATGTCCAACCCGATCAGGGCCAGGGCTGCCCGGGCCTGGCTGCGCAGGGCACGGCGGTCAACGAGGCCGTGCTTGGTCGGCGTGCGTCCGAGCATCACGTTTTCGGCAATGCTCAGGGTAGGAACGAGGTTGAGTTCCTGGTGGATCGTGGCAATGCCCAGCGCCTCGGCCGCCCGCGTGTTCGGCACGGTGACCGTCTTTCCGTCCACCAGAATGTGGCCGGAATCCGGCTGGTAGACGCCCGCCATCATTTTGATCAGGGTGGACTTTCCGGCACCGTTCTCACCGAGCAACACCTGCACCTGGCCGGGGTACACGCTGACCGTGACGTCGTTGATCACCGTGACCGGCCCGAAGACCTTCCCCACGTTGTGCAGGGTAAGCAGTGGTTGTGGAGTCATGTCAGTTTCTTCCTTCTGCGGGAGGCGGGCAGGATCGGCGACGCCGAGGAGGCCCGGACGACGAGTTCGCTGGGCAGAACCACCGACTGGGGCGTGTCCCCGGCAATCACCTGGAGCAGCAGCTCAACGGCGATCCGGCCCATGTCCTCCACGCTGTGAGAGATGACGCTGAGCGCAGGGTTGAGCAGGGCGAACCACTCGATATCGTCGAAGGCGACCAGTGCGATGTCGGTGCCGATACGCAGCCCCAGCTTGTGCAGGATGGCAATCGCGCCCACGGCCATCAGGCTGTCCGCGGCGAGGAGCGCCGTCGGCGGGTCGTTCAGGCCCAGCAGCGCGTGCACGCCGGCCGATCCGCTTCCCGCCTGAAAGTCGCCAAAATAGACCAGATCCGGGTCATGACGGAGACCGGCTTCGGCCACCGCCGTGGTGAAGGCGGCGAAGCGGTCGTGGCCGGTCGACGTTGCCTGCGGGCCGGAGATGTAACCGATCCGGGTGTGCCCGAGGGAAGCGAGATGCGCAACGGCCTGACGGATGCCGGCCTCACTGTCGGTGGTCACGCTCGGCACGGCGATGCCCTCGACGGTGCGGTCAACGAAAACCGTCGGGATCTCCCGGTCGATCAGTGCACGGATGCTGCCGGCGCCGTCTCCGAGGGGCGCCACGATGATTCCGTCCACCCGTCGGGAGATCAGGGTGCCGAGATACCGTTCCTGTTGTTCCTTCTGTTCGTTGGCGTTGCCGAGCAGGGTGACATATCCCGCCGAGAGCGCGGCTTGTTCCACGGTGTGCGCGAGGTCGGCGAAGAACGGGTTGCGCACGTCCGGTACCAACAGCCCGATCGAATCGCTGCGGGTGGATCGCAGGGCCCGGGCCTGGGCGTTGGGCCGGTAGTCCAGCTCGGTCACGGCCGCAGCGACCTGGGCCCGTGCGTGAGGGGAGGTGGCTGGGTTGCCCGAGAGCACTCGGGATGCGGTAGCCGCGGAGACGCCGGCCAGCGCAGCAACGTCTTTGATTGTGATGTCCGCCATCGTGTCACCTCATTGTGTGCGTGGAATCGATTCCATGGAATCGATTCCATACTAGATCCCGCGGTGCGTGCGTGTCAAAGCGCCCCGCGGGCCGACACGCTCCACACCCTCGTGGCTGACCCGCCCGACCCGGCCCATCGACTGCTCGAACCCCGAGAGGCGGATTGGCTCAACGCCGGCTGCGCATCCGACAGCCCGACGCATTCGCCGAGTTGCTACCACCACGCCTCTCGCCGCACACTAGAGGTACCGGATAGCTACTGAGTCTTCCGCCTGCGGCTAAGGAGCTCACCATGACCGAACCGAACGACGCCCGTGTCGGCCTGTACATCGACTTCGACAACATCGTCATCTCGCGCTATCAGCAGCTGCACGGGCGCAACGCCTTCCAGCGCGACGGTATCCGCGATTTCGACAAGACGAGCCGCGATGCCGACCCCGAGGTCGCCGCGAAGCTCGCGGCCGCCACGGTCGACTTCAATGCCATCATCGACTTTGCCGCGTCCTTCGGCACCCTGGTCGTCAATCGCGCCTACGCCGACTGGTCCGTGCCCGTCAACGCCAGCTACCAGCGTCAGCTCATGTCGCGCGCGGTCGATTTGACCCAGCTGTTCACCACGACCACCCGGGGCACCAAGAACGGTGCCGACATCCGCTTGGCCGTTGACGTCGTGGAAGACCTCTTCCGGCTGCCCGACCTCACGCACGTGATCATCATCGCCGGCGATTCCGACTACATCGCCCTGGCCCAGAAGTCGAAGCGACTGGGTCGCTTCGTCGTGGGAATCGGCGTCGCGGGCTCGACGAGCACCTCGCTCGCGGCCGCGTGCGACGAGTTCGAGGACTACGACTCCCTGCCCGGAATCGACAACTCCACGGCGACGGCCGCCGCTGCCGCCACCGCCCAGCGACCTAAGACAAGCAAGAAGGCCGTGGAGCCGGCCGAAGTTGCACGCGAAACCGCCCCCATCGAGGCCCGCAAGTTCACGACGATTCCCATGTTCTCGCACACCGACGATGCACAGTTCGACGAGCCGGAGCCTGTCGACGACATCGACCCCCAGACGGTCGCCACCGAACTGCTGGTGCGCGCGCTCCAGATCGGGCACGCCAAGGGCGACGCCGACGAGTGGCTCAACACGGGTTCGATCAAGAACCAGATGCGCCGGATGGACCCGTCCTTCAAGGAGAAGCCGCTCGGCTATCGTTCCTTCACCGATTTTCTCTCCTCGCGCAGCGACCTTGCCGAGCTCAAAGAGGATGGCCCGCAGCGCCTCATTCGCCTGCGCCCTGAGGCGGAGAACCGGCGCTGAGCCAGGCACGTCCGCGGCGGGTACCTCGCACTCCATCGCCGGTTTCGTCAGGGCCGCAGGTGCGCTCGCGACCAAAGCCGGGCGGACGCCGTTGCAGCAGCGCAGTCCTGACGTTCCGCTCGAGAACTGACCACTTCCGGACGAAGGCCCGAGCGCGCCGTGTGCGGCGCGTCCGGGCCACCAGCGAAAGGCCTACTGGGGTGCGCGTTCCAGCCGAACGATGACGGCTTTGGACACCGGTGTATTGCTGCCGTCCGCCACATGGTCCAAAGGCACGAGAACGTTCGCCTCGGGATAGTAGGCGGCCGCGCACCCCTTGGCGCTGGGATAGGA
The DNA here is from genome assembly GCF_000738085.1 of Cryobacterium sp. MLB-32. Taxonomy (GTDB): domain Bacteria; phylum Actinomycetota; class Actinomycetes; order Actinomycetales; family Microbacteriaceae; genus Cryobacterium. The sequence goes on along the minus strand of NZ_JPRS01000010.1, from coordinate 14,607 downwards.
GACCACCCGATAATTGCGGAGTACTCGCTCAGCGCCGTCATCGTGCACCCCGTGCACGTCCACCCGTTGGCCGTCAGCGAACCCCAGGTCGGCAAGGTCCTCCGGATTCACGAAGACCACATGGCGGCCTTTCTTGATACCGCGGTACCGGTCGTCGAAACCGTAGATCGTCGTGTTGAACTGATCGTGGGAACGAAGGGTCTGCAGGATCAGGGTGCCGGCCGGCCGGTTGAGGAACTCGAGGTCGTTGACCGTGATCACGGCCTTGCCCGTGGGCGTGGGGAACGTGCGCGAATCGCGCGGCCCGTTCGGCAGGACGAAGCCGCCCTCGTTCCGGATCTTGGTGTTGTAGTCCTCGCAACCGGGAACCACGTGGGAAATGTGTTCGCGAATCAGGTCGTAGTTCTTCTCAAAACCGGCCCAATCGGCGGTGGTCCTGCCCTCAATCGTCGCTCGAGCAATCCGCGAGATGATGGCCACCTCGGACAGCAGACCAGGCGCCACCGGTTCGACCTTGCCGAAGGACGGGTGCACAGCACAGACCGTGTCTTCCACCGACACGAATTGCTTCCCCGACGCCTGCCGATCAATCTCGGTGCGGCCCATGGTGGGCAGGATCAGCGCCTCCGCGCCCACAACCGCGTGCGAACGGTTCAGCTTGGTAGAAATCTGAACGGTCATCTCCGTGCCCTGCATGGCGGCCTCGACGGCTTGGGTGTCCGAGATCGCTCCGACCAGGTTGCCGCCCAAGGCCATGAAGAACTTGATGCCCCCCTTCTGCATGCCCTGGATGGTCTGCACCGCGTCGGCGCCATGCTCCATCGGAGGCGTGAAACCGAATTCCGTGCCCAGCGCGGTCATGAAAGCGGGCGCCATCTGTTCCCAGATGCCCATGGTCCTGTCGCCCTGAACATTGCTGTGGCCGCGGATCGGGGAGGCTCCGGCGCCAGGCTTTCCGATGTTGCCACGCAACAGCAGCAGGTTGATGATCTCCTTGATCGTGGCCACCCCCTTCTTCTGCTGGGTCAAACCCATGGCCCACGTGATGATGACCTTGTCAGACTTCAGGTAGCGGGCCGCCAATTCGTCTATCTCCACGGCTTGCAGGCCGGTGGCCGCCAGAACGACGTCCTCGTCGAGTTCCGACAGGTGCAGTTTCAGTTCTTCCAGACCTTCACAGTGCTTCTCAAGGAAATCGTGGTCCAGCACCGTCCCGGGGTTCTTCGCCTCGGCGTCGAGCACACGCTTGGACACGGCCTGGAGCAGTGCCATGTCTCCGCCCAGCCGGATCTGCATGAATTGGTCGGAAATGTCAGTCCCTCGGCCGATGATGCCCTTGACCAGCTGCGGGTTCTTATACCTTTTCAGGCCCGCTTCCGGCATGGGATTCACGGCGACGATTTCGGCGCCGTTTGCCTTGGCTTCCTCCAGGGCAGTGAGCATACGTGGATGATTAGTACCCGGGTTCTGACCCATGATGATGATCAGATCGGCCTTGCCGAAATCGGCGTACGCGATAGTCGCCTTGCCGATGCCGATGGTGTCACCCATCGCCCAGCCCGAGGATTCGTGGCACATATTGGAGCAATCCGGCAGGTTGTTGGTCCCATAGCCGCGAACGAAAAGCTGGTAGGCGAAGGCGGCCTCGTTGGAGGCGCGGCCGCTGGTGTAGAAGGCGGCCTCATTGGGCGACTGCAGGCCGAGGAGTTTGCTGCCGATGAGGGAAAAAGCCTTCTCCCAGCTGATCTCCCAGCTGATGGGCCGATAGTGGTCCTCACCAACGGCTCTGTAGACGGGCTCGGTCAGACGACCCTGCATCCCCAACCAGTATTCCGAGCGCTCAAGCAGATCGGTCACGGGATGGTCGGCCCAGAAACTGGACGAGACGACAACGGGCGTCGCTTCCCAGGTGACCGCCTTGGCGCCGTTTTCACAGAACTCGAAGGCCTTGCGATGATCCGGGTCCGGCCACGCACAGCTCATGCAATCAAAGCCGTCTTTCTGGTTCATCGACAACAGGGTCTTTCTCGTGCGATCCACACCCATATGTTCGAGTGCGGGAATCATGGAGTGCAGCACGCCAGGCAGCCCGGCCGCCCATTGCTTCGGCGCGCCAACCTCAATATCGCCGTCGTCAGGTTCTTTTACCGGAGGGTTCTCGCTTGCCATGGCAACTCTCTTCTTCGTCCATCTGTCGGCTGCAGGGCCCGAAGCGGTACTGCGCCCTTCTCCTATGACTAACATTTCCGGTGAACCAACGCAATCAGAATGGAATAACTGTCCATCTCGCCGCCCTCAACGCGATTGCCGTCGACCGCTGACCGCTGGGTTTTGTCGCCCGGCTGCCTGCCGCCGCGGGAAACCCCATGAGAAGCCGAACCGACCTGTCTGACCACGGGTAACATCAACAGATGATGGCGTCTGAACCGAACAGTCCCGGAGCACGCGAGGCTCGTTTACCTGGTCTCGGCGTGAGCGTTCGCAGCGGTCTCCATTACCAGCCCCGAACGCCGCATTTCTGCGCCGCGCCAACGGAGTGGGTGGAGTGAAACCCGTTACTGTGTGCGGACAAATGGGTGCCGGGGCACAATCCGATATCGACCACACCCTGGTGCTGATGCGCGAGATGCAGCACGCCGAGAACCCCGATCCGATTGTGCGGGCCTATGCTCCACGCTCAACGGTGGCATTCAGCCGTCGGGAAGGCCTCATGCCGTCGTTTCCCGCTGCTCAACAGGCCGCTCGGGACCATGGCTTCGCTCCGGTCATCCGCCTCGCCGGCGGCAGAGCCGTGGCGTACGACGAAAGTTGCCTCGTCATTGACCTGATCACCCCGTCCCATCAGGGCGTCGCCAACGACCGCGTTTTCGACGTGGCGTCTGAGGCCATGCGGCGGGTGCTTGTGGACCTCGGCATCGACGCCCGTGTTGGAGCGGTCAGCGGTGAATACTGCTCCGGACCGCACAGTGTGAATGCACGCGGTGAGGTGAAGCTCGTCGGGATCGCCCAGCGGGTCACTCGAGGAGCACGGCTCGTCACAGCATCCATTGCCCTGGGCGCCGCGGGCCGACTTCGATCCGTCATCGACGACGTGTACGCCGCCATGTCGCTCGACTGGGACCCGCGAACATTCGGCACGTTGGCGGGGGAAGGAGTGCAGGCCACTCCGGAGGAACTCGCACGAGTCATTGTGGCGGGCCTTGCCCTGACCCATACGGATTGGGCCGAGCCGCTCGTCTAGGCCACGCCGAGCTGGCCGGTCGCGACCGCGGATGCAGCGTAGCCGGGTTACGCCACAGCGATGGACCCGGCAGAATTGGGTCATGACTCCGCTCCCCCGCAGCACTCCCGAAGCCGAGGGACTCTCCCCCGCTGCCATCCTCAATTTCGTCACCGCCGCGGAGGAGCAGCTCGAGAGCCTGCACAGCCTCATGGTCGTTCGACACGGCCGCGTCGTCGCGGAAGGCTGGTGGAATCCCTACGCGGCGCAGCATCCGCACCTCATGTTTTCGGTAAGCAAGAGCTTCACCGCGACCGCCATCGGGCTCGCCATCGGCGAGGGCCTTCTCACGCTGGCAGACCTCGTCGTCGACCTGCTGCCCGACGACCTTCCCGCGCAGATTGACCCACACCTGGCCCAGCTCAGCGTGCGCCACCTGCTCACCATGACCACAGGGCACCCGACCGATACGGTGTCGCTCGCAGACGACTCGCACGGCGACAACTGGGCGCGCACCATCCTCGCCCAGCCCCTCGAGTTCGCACCGGGCACCCACTACGTCTACAACAGCGGCGCGAGCTACCTGCTGTCGGCGATCATGCACCGGCTCACCGGAGAGCGACTGTTCGACTACCTCACCCCGCGGCTGTTCGACCCGCTCGGCATCGTCGGTGCCACCTGGCAGACCTGCCCGCGCGGAATCGACGCCGGCGGCTGGGGACTGTCCATCACAACCGAGCAACTCGCGACGTTCGGCCAGCTGCTGTTGCAGCGCGGAGAGTGGAACGGCACGCGACTTGTTGGGGCAGAGTGGATCGACGAGGCCACCTCGATACAAGTGGACACCTCCGACACCGAGCACGATGTGGACGGCCGTCAGGGCTACGGGTACCAATTCTGGCGGAACCGGCCGACGGGCTACCGCGCCGACGGTGCCTTCGGCCAGTTCTGCCTCGTGCTTCCGGAACAGGACGCCGTGGTCGTGCTCACCGCGGCGCTCCCCGTTGCGCAACGCGCTCTCGACCTGGTCTGGCAACACCTGCTGCCGGCGTTCACCGACCACCCACTCCCCGAGACGACAACCGATGTCACCGCAACCCTGACGTCTCTCGCCCTGCCGACCGTCGTCGGCGAGTCCTCGTCACCGACGCTGGCCCGGGTGGCGGGCATCCGTTTCGACTTCGAAGATTCCCCGGTGACCACGGCGATGCTCGAGCCCGGGCTGCTCACGATCGGCCGCGGCGGCGTGGACCGGCCGCTGGCCTTCGGCCATGGTGAGTGGGTGGCATCCGCCGATGGCCGGGTTCGGGCAAGCGGCGCGTGGGTCGCCGCCGACAGACTGGTCGTGCGCGCGCACAACGTCGGCACGCCGTTCTCACGCACGTTCACCCTCGACTTCGGCAGTGACACGGTGACCCTCGACATCACACAGAACGTCGCGTTCGGAGACCTTCCGCACACGCACATCGTCAGCCGCTGACCGCTCGGATCCGCGTCACTCCAGGCGGCTAACCCCAGGGATGCGCAGGCTCGGGTTCTCGGCCGTTCATACCCGCAAGCATGGTGCGGTTGCGTGCCCCGGTCTTTCGCAGCACCGACCCCACATGCTTCTCCACCGTCTTCACCGAGATTCCCAGTTCGCTGGCTATCTGTTTATCGGCCATGCCACGAATGACCATTGAGTGCACCTGCTTCTCCCTGACCGTGAAGTTGTCGGCGCCCGATTCACGCGGGGAGGCGCCGATCAGGTGGTCGAAGATGTCTCCCTCCACGAGCGCCTGGCCCAGGCCGGCCGCCACGAGCGTGCGGGCGATCGTGTCCGCGCCGGCACGTTGATCGACGAATCCACGCACGCACGCGTGCCGAGCTGAGCGCACCTGCTCCACCGTGGGGCTGTCAGTGAGCACCACGATCGCGACGTCGGGATCCAGCTCGCGGATCCTCGCCAGAATCCCGGTCGCGTCCCGATGGACCATGGCAATGTCAATCAGAATGACGTCGGGGCGAAGCATCTCGTACGCGGCGAGCAGCTGATCCGCGGAGCGAATCTCGGCCGTCACCTGGATCGTCGGCTCCGCCAGGCTCAGCAGCCGCACAAGTCCCGCGCTGATGACCGGATGGTCGTGGGCGATCAGGATCTCCCACAACGGCCGACCCGCGGCGCCCCGCGCCGGTGCACGGTCCGGCAGGGTGGCCCGCACCTTGGTGCCCCAGCGGGGCGTGGTGTCGATGTGCACGTCGCCCCCGATATGTGTGGCACGGGAGGCCATGTCATGGAGCCCGCGGCACCGAGACGGCAACGTGGCATGGTCACCGTGTACGCCGGCAAGGTCGAATCCCCGGCCGTCGTCCTCCAACACGACCACGAGCGTGCCACGGTCGTAGATCAGACCGGTGCGCACCGTCGTCGCGTGTGCGTGGGCGACCACGTTACTGAGCGCCTCCTGCACAATTCTGAAGGCTTGATGGGCGACCTCCGGCGCGAGCGGGCGCACGTCACCGATGACGGTCAGCCGGGTTGTAGCGCCCGACATGGCTTCAACCCACGCCAGTTCGGACGCGATCGCGTCGTGCAGGCTTCGGCCGGAGAGAGCCGGCGGGTCCATACCAAGCACCGTCCGACGGGTCTCCGTGAGGGCATCGTGTGCGATGGTGCGGGCATTGCTGATGTGCGTTGTCACCGCGTGCTGAATGTCGCCGACACGGCTGGCGCTGTCGGCCAGATCGAGAGTGAGGAGCAGGTTGGCCAAGGACCGGCCCACGGTCTCGTGCACGTCGCGCACGGCACGTTCGCGTTCTATGGCGACCGCAGCCTCGCGTTCCCTCACCGAGGCCTTGGAGTGCAAGTCGGAGTTCATCATCGCCACCGCGGCATGGCTCGCGAAAAGCCAGGCCAGCCGAGCCTCCTCCACGGTGAAGACTCGATACTGGTCCGGGCTGAAAAGGATGAACGCGCCGACGATCTGTTGGCCCCAGTGGATAGGCACCCCGATCACCGCGCAGTTCCACCGAGGGTCGGTCGGCGGGATATGACCGCACTCGATACTGCTGTACGCGTCGAGGATGACTGTCGACCGGCTGCGAACGATCTGGCCGGTGAGCCCCTCCTCCAAGGAGAACGTCTGTCCCTCCTGACACCCGACTCCGATGTCCACCTTCTTTGTGTAGGTGCCGCCGGTCTCATTCACCAAGGAGATGGACCCCGATACACAATCCAGCAAGGATGCGGCGTGGCCCAGAATCCGGCCAAGCAGCGGCTGCAGCTCAAACCGGCCAGCCAGATCACGGGCCAACTCCGCGATCGAATCCAGCTGGGGCTGTTCGCCGACGTTCCTTCCCGCTCTCTGATTCAGGATCGCACTCTCCCGCTGTGCCTTTCCCATTTCCATCCTCCTTGACGAAACACGCAGCCACGACTGCTGCGGCAGGTCATTGGCGTTCTCCTCACCATAACGGCCCCGCCCGAGCTCCCCTCCCTGCGGGCTATCCCTCATTCGGGATGAGCAAATACCCTGACCGCGGCCGCCGGGTCGAGGTTTACTGCCTGGCTGAACCCTCACGCACGGGCAGGTTCGGCTCCCGCGTCATCACCTGGCCACATACCTCCGGCGGGGCCGGTCACCAGGTGGTGACCGGCCCCGCCGTCTTCTCGTTCCGTGACGCCCGTCGCGACTCAGAACACCCGGATCGGCACTTCCGCCGGGTCCAGGAGCAGCGACTCGATTTCATCGTCAAGCCTGACCAGGGTGATGGAGGCCCCGGCCATGTCCAGGGACGTGCAGTATTCACCGACGTAGCTGCGGCCCACGCTGATGCCCTGTGCGGCGAGACGCTTGTGTGCCTGCCCGTAGAGAAGGTAGAGCTCGCTGATCGGGGTTCCGCCAAGCCCATTGACCATGAGCGCCACGCGATCCCCGTCGCTGAACGGCAGGTCGCTGACGATCGGGGTGAGCAATTCGTCGACGATCTCATTCGCACTCATCATCTTGGTGCGGCGACGCCCGGGTTCACCGTGGATGCCCACGCCGACTTCGATCTCATCCTCACCGAGCTCGAACAGGGGGCTGCCCTTGGCCGGCGGAGTGCAGGCGGTCAGCGCAACGCCCATGGTGCGGGTCACCGAATTGACCTTTTCGCCGATCCGGATGACCTCGTCGAGGTCAGCTCCTCGTTCGGCGGCGGCGGCTACCGCCTTGATGACGAAGAAGTTGCCCGCGACCCCACGGCGACCGATCGTGTACGTGGAGTCCTCCACAGAAACGTCATCGTTGATGAAAAGCGTCTTGACCTGGACACCATCGGCGGAAGACATTTCCTGCGCCATTTCGAAGACCATCCTGTCTCCGGTGTAGTTGTTCACGAGCAACAGCACACCCTTGGGCGAGGCGAGCAACTTGGTGGTCTCGTAGACGTAGTCGAGGGGCGGGGCGGCGAAGATATCCCCTGGGCAGGCAGCGTCCAGCATTCCCTTGCCCACGATCATCACGTGGGCGGGTTCGTGACCGGAACCGGAACCCTGCACGATCGACACCTTGTTCACGTCGGGGCCGTCGGCACGCATGATCAGGTTGTACTCCGGTACGTACTTGAGGGTGTCCGGGTTGGCGAGCGCCAGGCCTTCGAGCATCTCAGGCACAAACTGCTTCGGATCGTTGACGAACTTCTTCATGTGGTCTCCATGTCGTGTGATGGTCGGGGTCGAAAAGGAAAGAACGGCGAGGCAGGGATCCAGTCAGTCACGGTCCCATTCGGCGGTGATGCGTTCGATGATGATGGCGACGGCGACGGCACCGGCGTCCGGGGAGCCGATGCTGCGTTTCCCGCTGTAGCTGGCCCGACCGCGTCGTGCTTCGAGCACGGTTGTGGCGTCGGCGCATTCTCGGGCGGTCCGGCTGAATGCCTCACGACACTCGGCGGGGCTGGCGCTGGCCGCAAGGTGACGTTCGAGCTCGTCGGTAGCGGGAATCAGGCGTCCAGCAAGGTCTTGTCGCCCAGACTCGCATTTCCACGGGCCATGATGCCATCGGTGGCAGCACGCAGCATGGAAACGACGGCAGCTCCGTCCATCGTGTCGACCGTCTTCGCTGCGGTCGACGCCCGCAGAAAAGCCGTTCCCCACAGAGGGCCCGACGTACCCCCGATCCGGCTGGAGATCGTGAGGGCGATCTGCTGCAGAAAAGTGGCGACGTCATCGCGTTTGAAGGTGTCCCAGTCGGCGAGGACCTTTTCGAAACCTCGGGCCAGGGAGTAGCCCAGATCTCCGTCTCCGACAACGGCGTCGAGGTCGCCGAACTCTTTCTCGTTATCGACGGCGGTCTGCGCGAGGGTGCGGACGACGTACTCGACGTCGGCGAGGTCAGTGGAAGTCATGGTGTCTCCGAAACTAGTCTGGGTCAGGCCGGGAAGGCCGGCGTCGTCAAGATGGCGTGCAGTGTCGCGAGCGAGACGGCATCCGGCACGCTGACGCCGGCGAGATTGCCGAGCACCTCGGCGGGTTCGCCAACCAACGGATCGCCGAGGGACGTCACCACCAGCGAGGCGCCCGCGAAGTCCTCCTCGCGTGTGTACCCGCTGACGGTCACGACGGTGCGCAACCCGGCGCCGAGGGCGGCGCGCAGTCCATTCGCGCTGTCTTCAACCACGATCGCTTCGTCTGGATCGACACCGAGCGCCTTCAACGCAAGCAGGTAGATATCTGGGGCGGGTTTCTTCTGCGGCACGACGTCCCCGGCGAAAACCGAGAAGTGCTGTGAAAGTTCTTCTCCGATGGCGTGGGAAAGCACGGCGCGGACGGCCGGTTCTGCCGATGTGGAGGCGACGGCGAGTGTCCAGCCCGCGTTGTGCGCTTCTCGGACGATCCGCGCGATCCCGGTCCGAGCGGGCATCGCACCCGACTCCACTAAGTGCGTGTATACGGCGGTCTTGTGCCGGTGCCAGGCCTTGATCGCCTCGTCCACGGCATCGTCGTCGGCCAAGCCGAGTGACGAGGCGATTTCCGGAGTCACGATGCTGCGCATCCGTTCCTTCCCGCCGCCGATTTTCACTTTGTCGGCGTACTCCTCCACGCTCCACTGGACGGGCACGTTGAAGTCGCGGAAGGTCTGGTTGAAGGCGGGCAGGTGCCCATACTGCTCGGTGTCGGCGAGCACGCCGTCGCAGTCGAAGATGAGCGCAGGCACGCTCAGCGACCGCCCTTGCCCGCACTGCCGAATTGTTCGGCCAGCCCGGTGACCATCGTGATGATGTCCGTCCGAGTGTGCGTGAACAGAGCCGGAGGGTCCCACTTGTCGTTCTGCTCGGCCAGCGTGAGAAAGGCCAGGCTCGACTTCATGAACCTCTCCTTGAGCGCCGTCGAAATATTCACCTTCGCGCACCCGCGCGCGATGAGGTCGGCGAACTGTTGCGCGCTCAACCCGCTGCCGCCATGCAGGGCGATGGGAATGTTGCGAGCCTCCACGATCTCGGTGACACGTGCGGCATCGAGCACCGGGGCGGCGCGGTAACTGCCGTGGGCGTTTCCGATGGAGGGAGCGAACACGTCGATGCCGGTGGCATCGATGAACGCCAGAGCCGTTCGGAGACTCTGTTGCAGTCCGACGTCGTCCGACCCATGATCGTCTTCGACCCCGGTGATCGCCTCAATCTCCCCTTCGACCTGGGCTCCGTAGCGGCGGGCCTCAGCGACCACCTCGATGGTCTGGCGCTGGTTCTCCTCGACGGGCAGGGCGGACGCGTCGAAGAGCACGGAATTCCATCCGGCCTGAAGGCATTCGGTGACAACCGCGCGGTCTGGACAATGGTCCAGGTGCAGCGTCACCGGCACCTCGATGTCACGAGTCAGCGATTGCCACATGTCGAACAGCACCCGAGAACCGATGGTGCGCACCGTCTTCACGGACGTCTGAAGGATGATGGGCGAGTTCGCTTCCACTGCCGCCGCGAGGACCGCCTCCATTGTGAGGTCGTTGAAAATGTTGATTGCCGGCACGCCGTACCGGGCCTCGAAGGCCGGCCCCACTATGTCCTTCAACGGAACAACACCCATGACTTACCTCCCGTGACTCAAGCGGATTTAAGGCTAGGTGAGCCACTCAGGCAGCGAAAGTCGGGATAACCCGCACTGCCAGGTGGGGTAACCACCACTTATTCGCGGAGGTGATCGCGTGTTTTAGTTATGTCCACCGATCTCGAGCCAACCCCACAATCCCAACTGAAAAGGACACCCCATGGCAGCCGGAACTGTACTCGAAACGATCACGCTGGCGGAAGCCCACCGCGTCATCGACGCCGCTGTCGCAAAAGCGATCGAAATCGGTCAGCCGATGGACATCGCCGTCGTCGACGCCGGAGGAAACCTGAAGGCGCACGTGCGCATGGATGGCGCCAATATCGGCAGTATCCCGATCGCCATAAACAAGGCGTATACGTCCATTGCATTTCAATGCGATACGCATGCTCTGCAGGAAGCAACCCGTCCCGGGGGCCCCATCTTTGGATTGAGCGATGCCCACGGCGGCCGGCTGGTGGTCTTCCCCGGCGGCATCACGCTGGTGCGCGACGGTCAGATTATGGGCGCAATCGGGGTGTCCACGGGCACCATCGAGCAAGACCAGGAGGTAGCGACCGCCGGCGCTGGAGCGTACTCATCAGACAGCACCGTACTGGACGAATCGTTGGTGGCGGACCCCGTCGCTGCATAACACACGGCTACCGCCGAGCGAAGATCACGCCGACCAACCCCGATGGACGCGTCTGAGGCGAGGTCAGGGGCGTCACCTCTCTCACCGGCAGTGCACTCTCACGTGATCGGGTCGGATCCATCGGGGTGGCAGTGGATGCGCGTTCCGCTGATCGGTCGACGTCAACAACGGTGAATCGCTATTCGGCACGAACGTACCGAGGCGCCGGATCGTGAGCTGGGGATGAACCGACCGTTTTCTCGGCGTCGGCTGATCTGCCCCATCGCCGCGGCACGATTTGGCCCGCGACGATAGCGGCCAGAGCAAGCGCGAAGCCGAAGAGTTGCATCGGCCCCAGGTTTTGTCCGAGAAGAACCACACCCAGCACGGCGGCGACCAGAGGAGAAAGGAGCCCGAGGACGGCCACCGACGTCACAGGAATCCGACCGATCCCTCTGAACCAGAGCGTGTAGGCGAGAAGTCCGCCGATGATCCCCAGCCAGGCGTAGCCGAGGAGGGCCGTTGCATCAATGGCCTCGGGAATTCCTTCGAACATCACGCTGACGGGAAGCAGGAAGATCCCCCCGGCTGTAAGCTGCCAGCCGGCCAGGGTCAGGGCACTGACGCCGGGAGGACGCCCCCATCGTTTCGTCAGAGTTACACCGAGTCCCATGGACACGGCTCCGGCCACACCCGCAACAATGCCGATGGTGTCGAGGGTCGCTGTGGAGCGCAAGACGATGAGAGCGATCCCGGCAACGCCGACCACTCCCCAGACCACCCGCCACGCCGACAACCGCTCGCCAAGCAGGGCGACGACGAGCACGGCAACAACGAGCGGTTGCGCGGCGCCGAGCGTTGCGGCGATGCCTCCCGGCAGGAGGTAAGCGGCGACAAAAAGAAGCGGAAAGAAGGCCCCGATATTGAGAACACCAAGGACCATGGATTTCCACCACCACTGTCCCCTCGGCAGGGTGCGCGTGATCGCGAGCGCGATAAGGCCGGCAGGAAGAGCTCGCGCCAAGGATGCGAACAGTGGATGGTCTGGGGGCAGGAATTCCGTCGTCACGAAGTACGTTGTGCCCCACACCATCGGCGCAAGAGCGGTGAGCAGGGTGATGCGGACGGACTTCACGTGACACTCCTTAACGTTGAAATGTTCAACGTTGAAAAGTGTACCTGATGGTCTCGACTATCGTCCCACAGTGACGTCAAGACGGTGCAGTGCACGATCGCTGGACCGAATGATCGCCCAGTGCGCGCAGGTGCGCCCGGATCGTGATCCCTCTCTCGCTGTTCTCCAGCATCCAGATTCAACGGCCCTCCACGGCAGGATGAATTCTTCGTGTCCGTCCATTGACGGGGTGTTTATTCGCTGGACACGTGGTTGCCCTTTCGCGAAGAAGCAGAAAGCGATTCGCTAGTTGAGCGGAGCAGCCCGGCCGAGAGTCACGTTCACGCACGTGATGTCGGGTAGCTGGCGCGCAGGCACAATGCCTGTCCTCGCCGAGCTCTCTGCGATCCAACACACAGTTTTAAGGGAGATTCATGCCTGGATATGACAACACTCACATTCCGTTGACGGTCGTCGAGAAGCTCTGGGGTCAGGTGCTCGCTGATGCGGAACGGATCGCTGTCGAGTCGGAGGCCGGGACTCTGAGTTACCGGCAGCTGTGGGACCGGAGCGTTACGATCGGTTCCGCGTTGCGCGATCACGGAGTGACGACCGACTCGATCGTGGGGATACTCACCGAGTCGACGCTGGAATTGGAAGTCGCCGTGTGGGCAGTCCTGCAGTCTGGCGGTGCCTACCTTCCCCTGTCGCCGGAATACCCCACCGAGCGGCTCCGCTACATGATTGCCGATTCCACGGCAGTCGCCATCCTCACGACCCGGGCCTTGGCCAGGGACGCGCGGGCGACCTGCGGTGCGGATGTGACCATCCTCTGCGTCGAAGATTTCCCGGCCGGTGACGGCTCATCTGTCGACGAGATACCAACAGCCATCGATCCCAGCGACCTCGCGTACATGATTTACACCTCCGGCAGCACCGGAAAGCCCAAGGGCGTGATGATCGAACACCGCAGCATCGGGAATCAGATGGGCTGGATGCGCGACAAGATGGGGATTGACGGTACAGATCGTGTTCTGCAGAAGACCCCCTTCAGTTTCGACGCCGCCCAATGGGAGATTCTGGCAGTCGCAATTGGTGCGACCGTGACCATGGCGGGGGTCGGGGACTACCGCGACCCTGGAAAGCTCATCGCGACCGCGAAGGAATATGGCGTGACGACCATTCAGTGCGTACCAACGCTCTGGGCCGCGCTCGTAGAGACTGACGGGTTCGCAGATTTGACCCTGTCCCAGCTGTTCAGCGGAGGGGAGGTGCTCACCACCCAGCTGGCACGTGAGCTCACAACCGCTCACCCGGGCGCACGGACGGTCAACCTGTACGGTCCGACCGAAACGACGATCAACGTGACGGCCCACGTTGTCGCTGAAGACGATCTTGGTGGGGACAACAGAGTTGTTCCCATCGGATCGGCGGTGAGCTCGACGGAACTGCTCGTCCTCGACCACGATCTGGAGCCCGTCAGTGCAGGAGAGATCGGGGAACTCTGCGTTGCCGGCATTCAGCTGGCCCGCGGCTACGCGGGGCAACCCCAGCAGACGGCGGAGGGGTTCCCTCACCTCCTCGATGCGAGCGGAGCCCTGCGTCGAATCTACCGAACCGGGGATCTGGCCCGACGAGGCCCCTCCGGCACCGTGTCCTTCATCGGGCGAAGGGACAACCAGGTCAAAGTCAACGGACACCGCATCGAGCTTGACGAGGTGAGGCTCGCAGTCGAAAGCCATCGGTGGATCCGCCAGGCCGTCGTCGTTCCATGGACAACCCGAGCTGGCGGCGTTCAGTTGGCGGCGTTCATCGAGCTTGACAAGAAGGAGGCCGCCTTGATGGACCAGGGAGCGCATGACGGCCACCATCAATCAAAGGTGAGCAAGGTCGCAGTGCTCGCGCAGTTGTCAGACGACGGGATGAGGTCCGCCGACGAATTGGTCGACCGTACTGTCATCGAGCTACCCCATCACGACGCGAGCGAGGTCGATATCGACAGCGCCTTTGAGCGCAAGACATATCGCACCTTTCATGGCGACATCGACAGTTCCCGCATCGTGGAAGCGATTCGCACGGCCGTCGGCCCGATACGCCGAGAGGTACCTCTCGCTCCTGCCACCAGCAACCGGGAGATGTTGGGGATTGTGCTGCGCTGGTTCGGTCCGTTTGCCAGCCCGGAGCGCCTCCTCCCGAAATATGCCTACGCCTCCCCCGGCGCACTGAACGCGAACCAGATCTACCTCGAACTCGCCGGCGTGGCCGGAATCGAGACCGGCATCTACTACTTCCACCCGCTGAATCACCAGCTGGTGCGGGTGGCGCCCTGCGCGGCAGGGGAACCACGCATTCGCCTGCACCTGATTGGCAAAAGAGCGCGTATCGAGGAGGTTTACTCGACCAATGTTGACGAGGTCTTGCACCTTGAAGCCGGCCATATGCTCGGGCTCCTCGACGAGGTAGCCGCATTGCATGACATGAGTGTGACCGACGCATCCGACGCCCCCCTGCCACTTATCGACGTTCTGTCACAGGACGGATACATTCGCTCGGCGTGCGTGGACCTCGTAGCTGGTGGCATCGGATATGTGGCA
>NZ_JPRS01000009.1 GCF_000738085.1 Cryobacterium sp. MLB-32 | reverse complement strand
AGACGATAGCCGCGACCGTGATGGCCTGACGATAACGTGGCAAGATTCGCTTCAGGCTGACCGTGAGGAAGATTGAGGTGAAGAGCTGTGCAGCGATGACGAGCGAAAACATGTTGTAGACGGTGTCGTACTGTGACTGGGTTAATGACTCAGGTATCACGATGTCCTTCGGCGAGCGAGAGAATTGAGCGGATGTGTGAGACGTGCTGTGAGTGATGGCTTGCTGGAAATAACCGTCAAGTTAGGTGAGACACTACTCCGCGCCACGCTCTTTTAACCCGCTTTACCCCCGATCAGGGGCCAAAAAACATGACCCCCCAATTGCCCCAAACCGGTCGGCTTGACCGCAACATCTCCCAGGAACACAGATGACTCGTCCCCCACCCCAGGTTTTTCCGCCCACGGCGCACAGCGCTCTGCAGGGACGCGTCGTGAAGGTGCTGGTGGTCGGCCAAATTCTCGGCGGAATCGGAATGGGCGCCACCCTCTCGCTGGGGGCTCTGTTGGCCGCCGAACTGTCCGGATCCAGCGCCTGGTCCGGCATGGCGGCCACCATGAGCACTCTCGGCGCAGCCCTGGTCGCGGTCCCCCTCGCCCGGCTGGCGCAGGCCCGCGGCAGACGCGTCTCGCTCGCGACCGGCGCTCTGACCGCCGGTACCGGCGCCGTGCTCGCCATCACGGCGGTCACCGTGAGCTCCTTCCCGCTGCTCCTGCTCGCGCTGATGCTTCTGGGCGCGGGCTCCGCGACCAACTTGCAGGCTCGTTTCGCCGCCACGGACCTCGCCAGTCCTCGGTTCCGCGCCCGTGATCTCTCACTCGTCGTCTGGTCGACAACCATCGGGGCCGTGCTCGGCCCCAACCTGTTCGGCCCCGGTGAAGTCGTCGGGGCCGCCCTCGGGCTCCCACCCATGACCGGCGCGTTCGTCTTTTCTCTGCTCGCCACCGTTGCCGCAGCCGTCGTCTATTCGCGCGGGCTGCGCCCGGACCCCCTGCTCACCGCGCTCGCGGGGCGCGCAGCATCCGCGCCAGCCGGTCCCCCACGGGGCGGCCTCGCCATCGTGCGCACCAATTCTCTTGCCCGTTATGCCGTCGTCGTGATCGCCCTGAGTCACATGACCATGGTGGCGCTGATGTCTATGGCACCGATTCACCTCCGAGACCACGGAGCCACCCTCACGATCGTCGGCCTCACCATCAGTCTGCACGTCGCCGGCATGTACGCCCTGTCGCCCATTTTCGGTTGGCACTCAGACCGGATCGGCCGATTTCCGGTCATTCTGGGCGGCCAGGCGCTCCTGCTGGTTGCGTTGACGATCGCCTGGCGCAGCGACGGTTCCCAGGCCGCCATGACGTACAGTCTTGTCTTTCTGGGACTCGGCTGGTCGGCATCCGTTGTGGCGGGCTCGGCCCTCGTGTCCGAGGCCGTCGGAGTGCATGACCGTGCCGGCCTACAGGGATTCTCCGACCTGTCGATGAATGCAGCCGGCGCGCTCGGCGGCGCCCTGGCCGGACCCGTGCTGCTCAGCGTGGGCTACTCCGGCCTGGGCGTCACGGCCATGGTGCTGGTGGCGATTGTGGTCGCGTGGTCTCTGGCGCGGCTCTTATCTCGACGCGTCTGAACTGCGGGACGTCAGTGGCGAATGTTGGATGCCTGACCCCGAGCGTTCTTGGCGCCCTTGACCGCCTCACGCAGGAAGATCATGGGCAAGAAGAACGTTGCCAGGGCCGTCACCAGCCAGACGATCAGCGTGCCCAGAATCCACGTCTGCCAGCCCGTGATGACAAGGCCATTCGAGATGAGCGAGGCAATCAGCAGAGCCGCATACGTCGACAACAGGCCGACTCCACCCAGGAAGGCAGGTGCGTTCCTCGCCGTCATCTTGGCAATGAACGGTGCCAGAACGCTCTGCACACCGGCGAAGATCAACACCGTCACGATGAAGCCCTGCACGGTGAGAACGAAGTCCTCAAGAAGAAGCGAGGCCACCCAGAGTCCGAGAGCCGCAGAGCCGACGAAGATTGCTGCCCGAATAAGAAAGCGGATCATGGCGGACTTCCTTCCTTGGAACGAGGATGCGGCCGAATGTCATGCCGCGTTGACGCGGCCAGAATACTGCGGCTTCGCACTCTTCGCCAGAGTCGGGCATTCTCCGAGACATATCGCAGCAGCTCTCGCCGGTCGACGACGACATCGAGTCTGGTGGACCGGCTGTCCAGACCGTACTTCCGGAGGTTCGCCGGGTAACCGGCCCGGCGAGTTAGGCCTTCTTCGCTGCGGCTTTGACGGCTTGTTTCGTCGCGCGAACCCGGGCAAGCGTCTCGGCGTCCACGATATCGGCGACCGAACGGAAGCACCCGTCTTCGCCGTAGGCGCCTGCGGCTTCTCGCCAGCCCGGTGCCGTGAGGTCGCGCTGCTTGCCCAGCAGAGCCAGGAAGATCCTGGCCTTCTGCTCTCCGAAACCGGGCAAAGCCTTCAGCCGGCGGAGGATCTCGGTGCCGTCCGGCGAGCCGTCCGTCCAGAGGGAGGAGGTATCCCCATTCCAGTCCCGCACAATGGCCTCGGCCACCGCCTGCGTTCGCGCCGCCATCGATGCGGGATACCGATGCACGGCCGGCGAGGTGCGGAACACCTCACCGAAGGCCTCAGGATCGAAGTCGGCAATCGCCTTCGGCTCGAGGACGCCGATCCGGTCACGGATCTTCGCCGGCCCGGCGAACGCGGTTTCCATGGCCACCTGCTGGTCGAGGAGCATGCCGATGAGCAGTGCGAAAGGGTTCTCGCTCAGGAGGGTGTCGGCGGAGGCATCGCCCGTGATGTGCAGCGTCATAACAACCAGTCTGCCACCGACTCCGCGGGTCGAGGAGCCCGCCGGTCGAGGAGCGAGGCACGAGCCCCTCCCGCCGGTCGAGGAGCGAGGCACGAGCCCCTCCCGCTGGTCGAGGAGCGAGGCACGAGCGTCTCGAGACCCCGCACGCCGACCCCCTCCCGCCGCACCGCTTCTAGTCGGGGATGATCCTTTTACCGAAGCTCACGGCCTGGTCGGGTGCGTAGCCAAGCCTTCGGTAGAACGAGATGGCCTGGTCATTTCCGGCACGAATCTGGAGGTTGACCTTGGGACACCCGCGCTCAGTGAGCATCCGCTCGACCTCGCGCATCAGTCTCTGACCCGATCCTGCGCCCTGGTGGCCGGGAGACACCGCAAGATAGTTCACCCAACCGCGATGTCCGTCATATCCCGCCATGATGCTGCCCATCAGGGCACCGTCAACCGTGCCGACGAGAAAGAGTTCCGGCTGCACGGTGAGCTTACGTTCGATGTCGAGCCGCGGGTTGTTCTGGGGTCGGGTCAGGCCGCAGTCGTGCCACAACTGCACAACCGCCTCGGTGTCGGCTCGTCTGAAGGCACGAATGATCATAGGCATCACCCTCGCAGTCCTCTCAGCAACGGTCTATCCGCGCGCGCGTCGGCGCCACGTTCGTCGGATCGCCGCCCAGGCACCGGTTGACCAGAGTGCCCACACCACCAGGAGCGGCTGGAACAGAAGGCGGATGAAACGATCGCGATCGGTGTCGAGCCCGAAGGCATCCGTTCGGGTCACGTACTGCGAAATGTTTCCCGGAAAAATGGCGATGAAGAAGCCGGCAACAACCAACCCGACCAGCACGCGGTGCTTGGACACGGCGAGCAACGCGACGCCGAGCGTGATCTCGACGGCTCCTGAGAGAACCACGACGAGGTCAGAGTCCAGTGGCACCCAGGCGGGCACCTGCGCCTGAAAAGCCTCTCGTGCCACGGTGAGGTGCGTCGTTCCGGCGAAAGCGAGGGCAAGACCGAGCGCAATCCTGCCCACGGTTCTCGGAATCGAGACGGTACTGGTTTTACGGGAAGAGGTCGGGGCTTGCTCAGTCATTCCAAAACGCTAACACCGGCCGATGACCGCCGCGCTGCATAACGTCGACGTGGCGGGAGGCTCCCTGGCACGCCTTCTCCTTAGGATGAGGCTATGGCGATGCCCGTGCTCACCACCAAGCTCTTCGTACCCGTGTTTCGGCCCAATGCCGTTGCGCGGCCGGGCCTCCTCGGGCGGTTGCACGAGGGGCTCGAGTCGGGCCGAAAGCTGACGCTCGTCTCCGCACCCGCAGGTTTCGGCAAGACCACGCTGCTCAGCGAGTGGCTCGCGGATGTGCGGCGTCGCGACCCCGAGGTGGGCGTCGGCTGGCTGGCACTGGATAACAGCGACAACGATCCGTCCCGGTTCCTCACCTATTTGGTGAGCGCACTTCAGCGAGCAGATCCCAATCTCAGTTCAGACGCGTTGACTCTCCCCCTCTCCTCGTTCGAACCCGCGTTGACGTCCCTGATCAATGAGCTCGCCCAGTCCTCCACGACGATCATTCTGGTACTCGACGACTTTCAGCTGATCGAAGCGACACAGATTCGAGATGCGGTCGTCTTCCTGCTCGATCGCCTTCCGTCGACGCTGCACGTGGCCATTGCCAGCCGCTCCGATCCCCTCCTGCCGCTGTCGCGTCTGCGTGCCGGTGGGGAACTCACCGAGCTCCGTGCCGTCGACCTGCGATTCACTCCGGCGGAGACCGCCGTCTTCCTGCGCGAGATGGTGAAGTTGGAGCTTTCAACCGATGACCTGGCCGCCCTAGACCAGCGCACGGAGGGGTGGATCGCCGGGCTCCAGCTCGCCGCCCTGTCCCTGCGAGACCACGGGGATGTTCCCGGTTTCATCCGGGAATTCACTGGAAGCAACCGCTTCGTCATCGACTACCTCGCCGAAGAGGTTCTGCAGCACCAGCCCGACCACGTCCGCGATTTCCTGCTTCTCACGTCTGTATTGGACCGACTCAGCGGACCGCTCTGTGATGCCGTCACGGGGCAGTCGGGGAGCAGCGAGATGCTGGAGTCCCTCGAGCGGGACAACCTGTTCGTTGTTCCGCTCGACGATCGGCGCCAGTGGTACCGGTATCACCATCTCTTCGCGGACGTGCTCCGGGCGAGGCTGCGGCGAGACCAACCCGATCGCGTACCGCGTCTTCACGCCGTCGCCAGCGAGTGGCACGAGCGGAATGGCCTGCCAGAGGACGCCGTCAGGCATGCGCTGGCCGCGAGGGATTTCGAGCGCGCGGCGCGGGTGATCGAGAGTGTCGTGCCGGCGGTTCGCAAGAGCCGCCAGGACGCCACCCTGCTCCGCTGGCTGATCCTCCTGCCGGAAGACGTCATCGATCGCCGGCCGGTGCTCGCCGTCTACCGCGCGTGGTCGTCGCTCGTCTCCGGAGACGTGGCGGCGGTCGAACCCCGACTCGAGATCGCAGAGCGCGCGCTGGCCGCCACGAACGCGGACGGTACGGCCGCGCACGACTCAGCGGACGGCGAGGAACTTCGAACGCTTCCCGTGACAATTGCCCTCTATCGCGCGGCCGCGGCACAGGCGCGCGGGGATGTGGTCGGAACGGTGAGCTACGCCCAACGCGCCCTGGAACTCACCGAGCCCGACGATCATCTGGGGCGTGGCGCGGCGGCCGGGTTCCTCGGGCTCGCCTCGTGGGCCACCGGCGATTTGGAGGCCGGGCTGCGAGCCTTCGGTCAGGTGCGAACCAGCCTGCGTCGGGCCGGCAACCTGGCCGACATGCTCGCGACCACGGTCGTGTCGGCCGATATGCTCACGTCGCTCGGTCGGCTGACGCACGCGCAACAGTCCTACGAGCAGGCGCTGCGGCTGGCCGCCGAGCAGGGCGAGCCACCCCCTCAGTCCACGGCCGATCTGCACGTCGGCATCAGCGACCTGCTCCGCGAGCGCAACGAACTGGTTGCCGCCGCCGAACACCTGACGATCAGTCAGGCGCTCGGTGAGGATGCCTCGTCCCACGAGAATCGGCACCGATGGTGTGTTGTTGCGGCGCGACTGCGGCAGGCCGAGGGACGCCCCGACGCCGCTCTCGACCTGCTCACGACCGCCGAGGGCTTCTACCGAGCGGGGTTCGTCCCTAACGTGCGACCGATCGCCGCGATGAAGGCACGCGTCTGGATCGAACAGGGCAGACTGGCCGAGGCCCTCGCCTGGATCAACGACCAGGGCCTGTCGGCGGAAGACGATCTGAGCTACCGGCGCGAGTTCGAGCACATCACCGTGGCGCGACTGCTCATCGCCCAGCACCGGATCGATCCTCGGCAGCGGTCGCTCGACACTGCCTCCGGTCTGCTCAACCGACTTCTCACCGCGGCCGAAGCGGGTGGCCGCACCGGGAGCGCGATCGAGATTCTCATCCTGCAGGCGCTGACGCATGAGGCGCAGGGGCGCATTCCCGCGGCGCTGTCGCCTCTGGAACGTGCACTCACCCTGGCCGAGCCGGAAGGATACATCCGGGTCTTCGCCGACGAAGGCCCACCGATGGCGGCGCTGCTCAGGGCAGCCGCCGAAGCCGGCATCCGTCGCGACTACTCGCGACGCCTCTGGCGCGCCATACCGCGACCTGATGGCGACGTGGCCAGCCAGCCGGGAATCGCGGACGCGCTGAGCGAGCGCGAGCGGCACGTGCTGCGACTCCTCGCGACAGAACTGAGCGGTCCCCAGATCGCCCGCGAACTCTATGTGTCGCTCAACACTCTGCGCACCCACACGCGACACATCTTCGGCAAGCTCGAGGTCAACAGTCGGCCGGAGGCCGTCACCCGCGCTAAAGAACTGGGCCTGCTGTAGCCGTACCGTGCGCGCGCGCGGCAGTCCCGCACCTGTAATCACCACGTTGATCACCACCTGCGGTGATGCCCCGTCACCACATGTCTCCGTAGATTCGCCTTGTCGTTAGGCATCCGCCCGACAACTCACATCATCGGAGATGAAACCATGAGCATCACACCGTCCACCCTCACCCGGGCGGCTGCCGTCGCCGCCGCCCTGTCCGGACTGATCTACATCGCCATCCAGTTCATTCATCCCGCCGACGAGGTCGCCTCCCTCAGCACCCAGACCTGGGTGATCGTGCACAGCCTCAGCTTTGGCATGGCCGTGCTCGGCATGATCGGCCTCACGGGCATCTACCTGCGCCAGGTTCGCCAGTTCGGGCTGCTTGGACTGATCGGCTACGCCCTGTTCGCGCTTTTCTTCATCCTGCAGTCGGCCTTCGTCTTCGCCGAGGCGTTCATCGTGCCCCTGGTTGCCGCGGACGCACCGCAGTTCGCCGAGGACTTCGTCGGTCTCTTCGGCCGGCACCCGGCCGTGACCGATCTCGGCCCGTTGACGGCCCTGCCACTGGTCGGCGCCGGCATCTACGTCGTGGGCGCCATCCTGTTCGGCGCCGCCGTTCTTCGCGCCCGGGTGCTGTCACGTGGGGCCGGTATCCTGCTCATCGTAGCCGCGGCCGTGACACCCCTGGCCGGGGCTCTCCTCCCGCACACCCTCGAGCGGATGGCCGCGATCCCGATGGGACTCGCCCTCATCTGGCTCGGGATTTCGCTGTGGTCCACCCAGGGCACGAACCCCGCGCCCACCCCCGCCGGGGACCCTCGCCTCGACCGGACACGGACGAACTGACCCACGAGGTCCCGAGCGACGTGAAGGCGGAGCGTGATGAACGAGCTCGACCAATATGAGATTCGCCTCCAGGGGCAGCTCGCTGAAGGCTGGAGCGACTGGTTCGAGGGCTTCGATCTATCCAGTGAGGATGACGGGACATCCACCCTCACAGGTCGAATCGTGGATCAGGCCGCGCTGCACGGGCTGCTGCACCGAGTGGAAGACCTGGGCGTGCCACTGATCTCGATCAACGTGCTGAGGAGCAGGCAGCCATGACGAAAACCACCCAGACCGCACGGATACCCCGCGGCGATCGAACCCGGAACCCCCGAGGTCAGTGGCGGGCTCCGGCGGGGCTGATCCTGCTCGCTCTCCTCCCGGTGCTCGCCGGAGCGCTGCGACTCACGGAGCTGACCGGCGAGGCCGTCGCCACCCCACAGAACGCGCGGTTCCTCGACTCCCCCGTGCCCATCGTGACGCATATCGTGAGCGCGACCGTGTTCAGCCTGCTCGGAGCGCTGCAATTCATTCCGGCCCTGCGTCGCCCCACGCCCGGCTGGCATCGCGTCGCCGGGCGCATCCTCATCCCCGCCGGTCTACTCGCAGCCCTGTCGGGCATGTACATGGCGGTCGTCTATCCGCACCCGCCCGGGGACGGCATCGCGCTCATCGTCTTACGCGTGATATTCGGGTCCGTCATGGCGGCGAGTATCGGCCAGGGCATCCGCGCGATTGTGCGGCGCGATTTCACGGGGCACGGCGAGTGGATGACTCGGGCCTACGCCATTGGGGTTGCTGCCGGAACCCAGATGCTCGTTCTCATCCCTGGATCGATTCTCTTCGGCCCCACCGACGAGCTCTCCCGGGCCGTGTTGATGGGGACCGCGTGGGTGATCAATCTTTCGGTAGCCGAGTACGTGATCCGTCGTCGGGCGCGTTGGGCTCGTCGGCCGGAACTCCATCCGTCAGCAGCGGTGCCACGCGGACCCCGTTCGAGCTGACGTCCTCGAGATGTGCGTTCCCGACAGCCTTCTGCGCGGCCCACACGCGCGGTTACTATTTCCTCATGTGCCGGAACATCCACACTCTGCATAATTTCGAACCCGCCGCCACCGACGACGAGGTGCAGGCGGCCGCCCTGCAATTCGTGCGAAAGATCAGCGGATTCACGAAACCCTCGAACGCCAATTCCGAGGCGTTCACTCGCGCGGTCGAGGAGATCGCCCACATCTCGAGGCACCTTCTCGAGGATCTGGTGACCGTGGCTCCACCCAAGAACCGCGCGGTCGAGGCGGAGAAGGCGAAAGCCCGCTCAGCCAAGCGCTTCACCGCCACGTAGCACCCGGGCGCCGACCCCCACACCGACGCTCAGTTCGGCCCGTGCGAGTCGCTGATCAGCGCACCTGCCCTTCTACGCGCATCCTGCTGATTATCTCTTCACCTGTTCTCGGGACGGGTACTGCGGATCGCCAGATCAATTTTCTGGGCAATGACGCCGAGCTCGAATGGGCGTAAGTGCTGGCGAGGCTCCTCATCAATGGGAATCGGGCAGAGCTGCACGACGATGATTTCACCGTCGGCCAGAGCAAATTCCAGATCAATCGTGGATCGAGTAATCAAGGGCCCATTGAGGCCGCTTGGTATCGTCGCCGTTCCTCGCCGAATTCGATCGAGACCGGCGGTAGGAAGAACCATGCTGCGTCGTGTGGAGAGGAACGAGATCCGGTCTGATTCCACTGCCAGGACAAAACCGGAGATGAGCAGATAGGGTCGCCCCGCACCTATGCCCGTCGCCCGCGCGACCTGCCGAACAGCCCAGGGTAATCCGTCGACCTGCGTACAGGCGATCAACACTGCGTGGGGATAGTCGACCTGCAGACGCGCAATCCGACGTCTGTGCGCGCCCCGTCCACCGAATGCTGCCAGGGCCACTCCGCCCAGGGCGAACCCGAGTGTGACGACGGCCGTCAGCACGCGAGAAAGCACTGGATACGGGACGAGTAACGCGAGTGCCACGCAACACAGCCAGATGATGGTGAAGAGGACCACGACAAGGACTCGGACAGCGATGCGGTTCCCCGGAAAACCGGTCAGTCGATCCTCGGCAGACTCCGTCCAGACCAGTTTTGTCCCCACCATGTGATCATTGCACGATGCCCGACCGCAGGTGACAGTGGTGCAGTCCTGCCCAGGGCTGGGCAGGGCGGCTGGGTCCTACTCCCGGCCGTCCTCCAACGGGATGAGCATGGTACGGAACGGGCCGGCAACAGCGTGGAGGTCCCAGATGCGATCGGCGACGCCGTCGATGCCGTTCTCCAGCTGAAGCTGCGGGATGCCGCCCGGGATCACCAACTGGTTGACCCGGATGCCCTCATCCGCGAGAGCGTCGTGGAGCATCTCGCCGTAGGCGCTCTCGGCCGGGAACGCGACCGAGGTGCCGGCGAAGCCGGCGCGGGCCTTCACCGACGTACCGCCGTTGATCAGAATGATGCTGCCGCTCCCGGCCTCCCGCATCGCGGGGAGCACCGCCCGCGCCGCGTGGATGAGCCCGAGGGCCGAGAACTGCAGTGCCTCCAGCGCCAGCTCCGGTGTCAGCTCGAGCACCGGCTTCAGGTAGTCACGCGACGGGAGCGGGCTGTACTGCAACGCCGTGACGGGGCCGAGCTCTGCGGCGGCACGCGCCAGGGCGGCCTCAAGCGAAGCGGGCGTGCGGACATCCGCAGCATAAGCGCCCACGGTGAAACCGGCCGCGGTGAGCTCGACTGCCATGTCGTCCAGCTTCGACTGGTTCCGGGAGATCAGGGCGATGGAGAAGCCTTCGCGTCCGAACTTTCGTGCAACGGCTGCTCCGAGCCCCGGTCCGGCTCCGATAATGGCGATGACAGGCACGATGGTCTCCTTCGATTAATGCTCTTGTGATGACTATCACGAGAAGTTCGAGCCTAAACGTTGAACCTGAACTCGACCGGGTTCCGTCACAGCGAAACCTCTCCTCACCACCCGCATTCACGAAGTGCCAAGAATGGCCCCTCCGACACGATTCAAGGGGCTATTTTTGGCACCTCGCGCTGGCCATGGGGCGTTTCTTGGCACTTCGCACGCGAGGTGCCAGGAAACGCCCCATGGATGCTGCGGTCAGACGTTGAAGCGGAACTCCACGACGTCGCCGTCCTGCATGACGTATTCCTTGCCCTCGATGCGGGCCTTGCCCTTGGAGCGGGCTTCGGCGATGGAGCCGGCCTCCATGAGGTCTTCGAAGGAGAAGATCTCCGCCTTGATGAAGCCCTTCTGGAAGTCGGTGTGGATGACTCCGGCGGCCTGCGGGGCGGTCCAGCCCTTGTGGATGGTCCAGGCGCGGCACTCTTTCGGGCCGGCCGTGAGGTAGGTCTGCAGACCCAGGGTGTCGAAGCCGATGCGGGCGAGCTGGTCGAGTCCGCTTTCGGCCTGACCGGTGGACGCGAGCATTTCCGCGGCGTCTTCGGCGTCGAGTTCGCTGAGCTCTGACTCGAGCTTGGCGTCGAGGAACACGGCGTTCGCGGGAGCCACGAGAGCTGCGAGGGTGTCGAGCTTGGCCTGATCCTGCAGCACCTCTTCGTCGACGTTGAAGACGTAGATGAAGGGCTTGGCCGTGAGCAGGCCGAGTTCGCGGATCGGCTCGATGTCCAGCTTGGCGGCAGAGAGCGGCTGTCCGGCGTCGAGGATGGCCTGCGCCTTGAGCGCGGTCTCCAGAACGATCGGTGCCATCTTGCGTCCCTTGACCTCTTTCTCGAACCGCAGCACAGCCTTTTCCAGCGTCTGCAGATCCGCGAGGATGAGCTCGGTGTTGATGGTCTCCATGTCGCCGGCCGGGTTCACGGCGCCGTCGACGTGCACCACGTCGGGGTCGGCGAATCCGCGAATGACCTGGGCGATGGCATCCGCTTCCCGGATGTTCGCGAGGAACTTGTTTCCGAGCCCCTCCCCTTCGCTGGCCCCACGCACGATGCCGGCGATGTCGACGAACGACACCGGGGCGGGCAGCAGGGTCTTGCTCCCATAGATCGTGGCCAGTGCCGCGAGCCGCGAGTCTGGAAGGTTGACGATCCCCACGTTCGGCTCGATCGTGGCGAACGGGTAGTTCGCCGCCAGCACGTTGTTCTTGGTGAGGGCGTTGAAGAGGGTTGACTTGCCAACATTGGGCAGTCCGACGATTGCAATAGTAAGAGCCACGAGAGACTATTCTACCGGCTGTGGCGCCGGGGGCGCTGTCCGCGGCGGTGTCAGCGGCACGTGAGAGCATTGCATCGTGCTGAACTTCACCGCAATCGACTTTGAAACCGCCAATTCATCGGGCGCCTCGGCGTGCTCGGTCGGGCTCGTGAAGGTGCGTGACAGCGTGGTCGTCGACAAGGTCTACTGGCTTATCAAGCCGGCGATCGGGCACGATGCCTTCCTCCCGTGGAATATGAAGATCCATGGCATTCATCCCTCGGATGTGATCGGCGCCGATTCCTGGGCCCGGCAACTTCCCAAGCTGGTCGCCTTCGCCGATGGTGATTCCCTCGTCGCCCACAACGCCAGCTTCGATCTCGGCGTCATCAAGACGGCATCCACCGTGACGGGGCAGGTCATTCCCGATTTCTCCTACCTCTGCAGCCTGCAGGTGGCCCGGCGCACGTACCACCTCGACTCCTATCGCCTGCCCGTGGCGGCCATGGCAGCGGGCTTCGACGACTTCGACCACCACAATGCGCTGGCTGATGCCGAAGCCTGCGCCGCGATCATCATCCATGCCGCCTCCCGGCACGATGCCTCAACCCTCGAGAAATTGGCCCACATCACGCGGGTGAAGATGGGCGCCATCGGCCCCGTGGCCACCCGGGAGCGTGCAGCCACCCACGGGCCGATGGCCCTGAACTAGTCGACACGCGCTAGTCGACATGAGCTGGTCGACCTGGACTGGCGAACGTGCCTGACCCCCAGACGGGCCGAAAACCACCCGATGCGGCTCCGCTAGTATCGGCTCAACATCACGCAGCCCTGGCATGCTGTCAGGCGTGCGTGCCGGAGGATCATGAACCACATCCTGGACGCCGACGTCGTCATTCTCGGCGCCGGATGCGCGGGCCTGTCCCTGGCCGGCCGACTTGCCGAAGCGCACACCCACCTGAGGATCATCCTGGTTGATCCACGAGCCGGATATCACGACGACCGGAGCTGGTGCTTCTGGCGGCCGGAGAAACATGACCTGTCCGATTTGGTTTCGGCGCGCTGGTCCGGATGGAGGTTCTCCGACACCGCCGGCACGACGGCCCTGCACCGCGTGCCCGGCCTGAGCTACCAGTACATCCGCAGCATCGATTTCTACAACCGTGCCGTTGAGAAGATCGCTGCCGCACCCACCATCGAGCTTCGGCTCGGAGTGCGCGCGGGTGCGATCAGTGTCGCGGCCGACGGTGTTCGGGTGGAGACCGACCAGGGACCGTTGCTGGCTGGTCAGGTCATTGACACGCGGCCCCAGCACCGGAGCGCCATCCTGTATCAGAGCTTCGTGGGCGTCGAGCTGCACAGCACCGAACCCCACGGGTTCAACCCGAGCGAGGTCACGCTGATGGGCTCGATGGCAGCGGATGCTTCCGGCCTGCGGTTCGTCTACGCGCTGCCGCTCGATGACCACCGGCTGATCCTGGAATGGACCCGGTTCGGCGCAGCGCCGATTCCGCGGAGGCAACTGGTGACAGAGCTCGACGGCGTGCTGGCGGCGCACTCGCTCGGGGACGCGGTGCCGGTTCGAACCGAGGGCGGGGTGCTGGCCATGGGACTCCGGCCCGATGACCGGCCCCCACTCCCCGGGGTCGTCTCGGCCGGAAATGCCGGCGGAGCGCTCAGGGCCGCCTCCGGATATGGCTTCCTGCGGATCCAGCGCTGGGCCGAAGCCTGCGCCGGGCGGCTCCTCGCCGGAGCGCCGGCCATCGGCCATCCGTCGGAGCCGTGGTCTCGCGCCACGCTCGACCGGCTGTTCCTGCAGGCCGTGCGTCGGCATCCCGAGCGCACCGCGGAGTATTTTCTCGCCCTGGCCCAGGGAGTTCCGGCACCGAGCCTGCTGAGGTTCCTCAGCGATGGCGCCCACACCCTCGACTACGCCCGCATTATCGGCAGCCTGCCCAAACGGCCGTTCATCGCCGAGATGACGCGCCGCGCGACCTACTCGCCGACGCCCCCGGCCATGGTTGTGCCCGCACCAGCCCAGGCGGACACGGCTCAGTCCATCATGGTTCAGGCGAACACGGAACAGGCAGACACCGATCAGGCGGACACCGAGCAGTCCACCACCGCGGCGCTGCCGCTGGTCGGCCTCAGGTAGGAGGAAGCCGTCTCATGACCGCGACCACACAGCGCACCCGCACACTCGATCGGCGGCACGTACCGGTCGAGACCCTGGCCTTCTCCGGGGTTGCCCTCATCGTCCTGGCCGTCATCGGCCTCGGCCTGCCTCTTCCACCCCTGCCCGTGCAGATTGCGGCGATGGGGCTTCTTGTCGCCTTTCTGGGTCTTCCGCACGGCGCACTTGACCCGATGATCGCGCGTCGGGCCGGCCTCTGGCGCACGCCCGTCGGCTTCCTCACCTTCAACCTCATCTACATCGCCGTGGTGATCGCCGTCGTGGCGTTGTGGTTGATCGCGCCGCCCCTGAGCCTGATTGCCTTCCTCGTCGTGTCGGCCATGCACTTCGGGTCGGACTGGAACACCGGCCGGCCCGCCTGGCTGCGCTTTCTCAGCGGTTTCGGTCTCTTGACCGTGCCTGCGATGGCCCACCACGACGATGTGTCCGCCGCCTACACCGTATTGGCAGGGGCCGGCGGCGGAGCGATTGCCGACGTTCAGGCCTGGCTGGGCCCTCTGGCACTTGCCGGGATGCTGGCCGGGGCCGTGATCGCCGCGCGACGCCATCCGCACGAATCGGTGGAGATCATTCTCGCGGGGGCACTCGCGCTCGTGGCCCCTCCGCTCGTTTTCTTCACCGTGTACTTCTGCTCCCTGCACAGCTTTCGTCATCTGAAGGCGGGTTTTCGGGCCGAGCGCGGCGGCGGTCGGCTGCCGGTGATCATCACAGTGGTCTACACCGCCGTGCCCCTTCTGGTAGCGGGTCTCGTGCTGTTCACCGTCTCGCCCGGCTCCAGCCCGGATGCCTCCGTTCTCCAGGTGGTCTTCATCGGCCTGGCCGGCCTCACCGTTCCCCACATGATGGTGGTCACCTACGAGAACGTCCACCGCAACCGAAACCTCGAACCGGCACGGGCCGAATCGGGCCCGTTCACGGCGCAGCGCACGCCCTGACCGCCATTGTCGGTGGCCGCTGGCAGACTTTGTACATGGATACGGTACTCAGCCTCGCTGTCGGCCTCGTTGTCGGCCTTGGGATCGGCGTTGCACTCGGCGCCCTTGGCATGCAGGCGCTCCGGCATCGTCGGTCCGCGACCGACCTGAGCGCCGAGTCCCCCGAGGTGACCGAAGCACGCCATCAGGTCGCTCTGGCCGCGGTGCGAGCGCGCGACGCAGAAACGCAGGCCGTGCTGCGCGAGGAGCTGGCCTCCCAGAACGCCACGGTCGATGGCCTGCGGAGCCAGATGACGGATGCCCGGCAGCAGTACCGCGAACTGATCGAGCGTCAGCACGTGGAACAGTCGGCGCGTGCGGAACGCGAGCAGGAAGAGAGCCAGGTGTTGCAGGCACTCGCGCCCGTGCGGGCGAGTCTGCAGGACATGCAGACCAAGGTGGCCGAGCTCGAAGCGCAGCGGAGTGTGCAGCACGGTGAACTGAGTTCGCAGCTTCGCTCCGCCACGGAGGCCGAGGAACGGTTGCGCAGCACTGCGGAGACCCTGGCGTCGGCTCTGCGCGCCAACAACACCCGGGGAGTCTGGGGAGAGACCCAGCTGCGCAGCGTGGTGGAGGCGGCGGGTCTGATCGAACGGGTCGATTTCGACCTGCAGTCCAGCGTCCTTTCCGACGCCGGAGCGGGGCGGCCGGACATGGTCGTTCACCTGCCCGGGGGCAAGAACATCGCCGTCGACGCCAAGGTACCCTTCACCGCTTTTCTCGAGGCGAGCAACATTCCCCAGGCGGCCACCGGTGTGGAGGGAGCGCAGCGCGCCGTGCACATGAAGGCGCATGTGAAGGCGGTGCGCGATCACATCACCGCACTCGGGAGCAAGGCCTACTGGCAGGGTCTCGAGGCGTCGCCGGAGATCGTGATCGCCTTCATTCCCAGCGAATCGCTCGTCTCCTCTGCCCTGGAAGCTGACCCATCGCTGATGGAATTCGCCTTCAGCAAGCGAGTGGCTCTGGCCTCTCCGGTCACCCTCTGGTCGGTCCTGAAGACCGTCGCGTTCAGCTGGCAGCAAGACGTGCTCACCCACGACGCGAAGGTGCTGTTCGACCTCAGCCGGGAGCTATACTCGCGGCTCAACACCACGGCGGCCCACATCGAGAAGCTCGGCCGGTCGATCGAGCGCACGGTCAAGGACTACAACGGTTTCGTCGGGTCGATGGAACGCCAGGTGCTCCCCACCGCGCGCAAACTCAATGCCCTCGACGAGTCAAAGGTGTTGGCCCCCCTCGCCGTCATCGACGAGACTCCACGAGCACTCACCGCCTACGAGTTCGTCGCAGAACTCGGTGCAGATGAACTCGGTGCAGATGAGCTCGGTGCAGAGGAGCTCGGTGCAAATGAAGCCGGTGCAGATGAGCTCAGTGCAGATGAAGTCGGTGCAGATGAAGCCGATACCGCAGCCGAGAGCGTCACCCCGTTCCGCTGATCCGTCGTGCCTGGCACACGAAAGCCCGCCGTGTGCCGACCTGATTCGGTCGCGTCACGGCGGGCTTGTCCTGAGCCTGACCGTTCGGTCAGGCCTGTGTGATTAGAGCCACTTCTCCGCGAGGTGCTCGGCAATGACGCGACGGGCCGTGCCCGAACGCGAGCGCAGCACAATGCTCTCGGTGCGAATCATCGGGCCCTTGCGGCGTACTCCATCGACGAGTCCACCGTCGGTCACTCCGGTGGCCACGAAGAACGTGTTGTTGCCGCTGACCATGTCGTCAAGCTCAAGCAACTTGTCGACGTCAAGCCCGGCCGCTACGCCGCCCGCGCGCTCAGCTGCGTCCTTGGGAGCCAAACGCCCCTGCATGTATCCACCGAGAGCCTTGAGCGCACAGGCCGTTGTGATGCCCTCGGGGCTGCCACCGGTACCCACGCACATGTCGATGCGGGTCTCATAGCGTGCCGCATTGATGCCACCGGCCACGTCGCCGTCGAGCATCAGTCGCGTTCCGGCACCCGCGGTGCGGATGGCGTCGATCAGTCCGGCGTGGCGGGGGCGGTCGAGCACGGCGACGGTCATTTCGCCAACCGGCTTGTTCAGCGCCTTGGCCAGCTCGCGCAGGTTGTCACCGATGGACTGATCCAGGCTGACGACGCCGCGGCCGGCGCCTCCGGTGACGATCTTGTCCATGTAGAAAATCGACGACGCATCGAGCATCGTGCCACGGTCAGACACGGCGATGACCGAGACGGCGTTCTGCCGTCCGGCAGCCGTGAGGCTCGTGCCATCGATCGGGTCGACGGCGATGTCGCAGGCCGGTCCGCGGCCGTTGCCGACGCGCTCACCGTTGAAGAGCATGGGGGCTTCGTCTTTTTCGCCCTCACCGATCACGATGAGGCCGTCGAAGTTCACGGTGCCAAGGAAGACGCGCATGGCGTCAACGGCGGCTTTGTCGGCGGCGTTCTTGTCACCACGGCCGATGAAGGGCACGGCACGAATGGCCGCGGCCTCCGTTGCGCGCACGAGTTCCATGGCGAGGTTGCGGTCAGGGTGCTGATAGAGGGTGGCGGTCTCAGTGCTGTTCACGGAAGGTCCTCCCGGACGTTGTTCGACATCGGTGGTGGCGGATGCACGGTGGATCGTGCAAGGAGTCCGCCCGAAGTCACCTTATCGCGCCGACCCAACCGTCACGGAAACACTGCGCTCCGGCTCTGGGCGACGCACAGGGACGCAGGCCCGCGCGCGCGATGCCCTTCAGTAGACTGTGAGCCAAACCCCGCACACTTTCGAGGAGATGTTATGCCCATCGCTACCCCCGACCAGTACGCAGAGATGCTGGACAAAGCCAAGACCAAGGGATTCGCCTACCCGGCGTTCAACGTCTCGTCGTCGCAAAGCATCAATGCAGTCCTCCAGGGACTCACCGAAGCCGGCTCCGACGGCATCATCCAGGTCACCACGGGTGGCGCCGACTATTTCGCCGGCCACACGGTCAAGAACCGCGCCTCGGGAGCACTCGCCTTCGCGCGGTTCGCCCACGAGGTCGCCGCGAACTACCCCATCACCGTTGCACTGCACACGGACCACTGCCCGAAGGGCGCGCTCGACGACTTCGTGATGCCGCTCATCGTGGCCTCCGAGTCCGCCGTCAAGGATGGCGGAAACCCGATCTTCCAGTCGCACATGTGGGACGGCTCGGCCATCGCTCTCGACGAGAACCTCGACATCGCCAAGGAGGTCCTCAAGCGCACCCACGGCATCAACGCCATTCTCGAGGTTGAGATCGGCGCCGTCGGCGGCGAAGAGGACGGCGTCCAGGCCGACATCAACGAAAACCTGTACACGACCCTCGACGACGCCGTCAAGATGATCGAGGCCCTCGGCCTCGGCGACCAGGGACGCTATATGGCTGCCCTCACGTTTGGCAACGTGCACGGTGTCTACAAGCCCGGCAACGTGAAGCTGCGTCCCGAGCTGCTCAGGGAGATCCAGGACGGCCTCACCGCCAAGTTCGGACTTGCCGCCCTGCCACTCGACCTGGTCTTCCACGGCGGATCGGGCTCCACGGATGCCGAGATCGCCGAGGCCGTCGCCAACGGCGTCGTGAAGATGAACATCGACACCGACACCCAGTACGCCTTCACCCGCTCGATCGCCGACTACATGCTGAAGAATTACGACAGCGTGATCAAGGTCGACGGCGAAGTGGGCAACAAGAAGGTCTACGACCCGCGTGCCTGGGGCAAGGTGGCCGAGTCGGCCATGGCCGCACGCGTCGTACAGTCGACCAAGCAGCTGGGTTCCGCGGGCCACTCGAACAGCTAGCCTTAACCCAGCACTATTCGGTTCGCTGTCCCCTGCGACGGCCCGTGAAAGGTTTTTCAGCGTGACCAGCAACAGCACCTCGGACGACACTCCCCGCGACCGCCGGCCCAGGCCGCAGTACGGGGAACTCGCTCCGGAGGGCTGGGTTTGGGAACCGCCGACAGACGCACGGGCGAGCGAGCTCGCAATCCCCGACGCTCCGGCGTCGGGGATTGCCCCTCCGCCGGAGCCCGGCACCGCGACGGCCAACCCGGCGTCCGCTCCCGTAGCCGGCCCGCCCGCGCCAGGCGCCCGCAGGGTTCCGGGCTGGGACCGACCGGTGACCATGGCCCTGCTCGTTCTTGGCCTGTTCGGCACATTCCTCGCCATCTCCATCCTGAATTCGCTCCCGCAGGCGATCCAGATGCTGTACACGCAGGAAAGCCTCGGCACATACGCGGCGGCCGCGAACGTTGACGGCATCCTCCTGGCCGGAGCAATCAGTCAGGCCGTCCTGTGGGCCGCCACTGCGGCACTCTCGGTCTGGCTTCTGATCCGCGGTCGCCGCGCGTTCTATGTACCACTGATCGGCGGCGTCGTCTCGCTGATCCTGATCTTCGTCTTCATGGGCGTCGTGCTCTCGGGCGACCCCACGCTGTTGAACTCCATCGCCAGCACGCAGGGCTAGCCAGCACGCGGGCTAGCCAACACCTCGGCCTGGCGACACCCGCGCCAACCGCACCGACCAGCGGCATCGCCGCCGGCCGGCATCGCAGCTACTCTGCCGAGTCGGCCCTGCCGCCGATCGCCCGAGCATCTGTATTGCCGTTGAGGTCTTTACGCAGTTCCTTGGGCAGCGAGAAGATCAGGTCTTCCTGAGCGGTCTTCACCGGCTCGACATCGTTGAATCCAGCGTCCGCGAGGGCCTCAAGCAGCTCCTCCACGAGTTCTTCCGGAACGGATGCCCCGCTCGTCACGCCCACGGTGCGCACCCCGTCGAGCCATTCCTGCTTGACCTCGCTGGCGAAGTCCACCCGATATGCTGCCTTCGCGCCGTACTCAAGCGCCACCTCGACGAGACGAACCGAGTTGGACGAGTTGGCGGACCCGACGACGATCACAAGATCCGAGTCGGTCGCCACCTTCTTGATGGCTACCTGGCGGTTCTGGGTGGCGTAGCAGATGTCGTCGCTCGGCGGATCCTGAAGGTTCGGGAAGCGAGCGCGCAGGCGCCGTACCGTCTCCATGGTCTCGTCGACGCTGAGCGTGGTCTGCGAGAGCCACACCACCCGGTCGGGGTCACGTACCTCCACGGTGTCGGCCTCGTCGGGGCTGCCGACAAGTGTCGTGTGCTCGGGAGCCTCCCCCGCGGTGCCCTCAACCTCTTCATGTCCCTCGTGGCCGATCAGCAGAATCTGAAAATCATCGCGGGCGAAACGCACGGCTTCGCGGTGCACCTTCGTCACGAGAGGACAGGTGGCATCAATGGCCTGCAGTCCGCGAGCCTCTGCGGCCTTCACCACGGCCGGCGACACACCGTGCGCGCTGAATACGATGTGCGCGCCGCGCGGCACCTCATCGACCTCGTCGACGAAGATGGCGCCCTTGTTCTCCAACTCGGAGACGACGTGGAGGTTGTGCACGATCTGCTTGCGCACGTACACCGGAGCTCCATAGTGCTCGAGTGCCTTCTCCACGGCGATGACAGCCCGGTCCACGCCGGCGCAATACCCGCGCGGGGCGGCGAGGAGCACCCGCTTCTGTCCGACGACGGGGGTATCCTTGAGCCTATTGCGCGCGCTCGGAATCCGAGGCATGCCGAGGCCGACTGAGGGCTGTTTTGTACTGTTGGTCACCAGCCCAGTCTACGGGCGGCGACTGGACACACCGTGGGAGGAATTCGCTTGACCAATCCAAGCACGACGGCAGAACCGGGCACGCCGGCCACCGGAACAATGCCGGCCACCGTGGAGACCCCCTGGCCCGTCGCCCTGCTGTCCACCAAGATCCGCGGCTATATCGAGCGCCTCGGCACCGTGTGGGTCGAGGGAGAGGTCACGCAGTGGGGGGCGAGCGGCGGAAACGTCTACGGCAAGCTCAAGGACCTCTCCGAAGACGCCACCGTGAGCTTCACGATCTGGTCCTCGGTGCGTTCCCGGCTGACCGGAGAATTCAGCCAGGGTGACCGCGTCGTCGCGCTCGTCAAGCCGAGCTACTGGGTCAAGGGCGGCACGCTCACCATGCAGGTCTTCGAGCTCCGACATGTGGGGCTTGGCGACCTGCTCGAGCGCCTCGAACGGCTGCGCAAGCAGTTAGCGGGCGAGGGCCTCTTCGATGTCTCCCGCAAGAAGCCGCTCCCCTTCCTGCCGCACTGCATCGGCCTCGTCACGGGTAAAAACTCTGACGCCGAAAAGGATGTTATCCGCAATGCACAGTTGCGCTGGCCGGCGGTTACCTTCCGGGTGGCCCACTCGATCGTGCAGGGGGACCGCGCTGCCGGTGAGATCATCGCGGCCATCCAACGCCTCGACGCCGACCCGGAGGTCGACGTGATCATCGTCGCCCGCGGCGGTGGCGACTTTCAGAACCTCCTGGCTTTCAGTGATGAGGGCGTCGTGCGAGCCGCGGCGGCCTGCTCCACCCCGCTCGTCAGCGCGATCGGGCACGAGGCAGACCGTCCCCTGCTCGATGAGGTTGCCGACCTGCGCGCGTCGACCCCCACGGATGCCGCCAAACGCGTCGTCCCGGACGTCACCGATGAGCTCAATCGCGTTCAGCAGGCCAAAGCACGGCTGAGCACGAGACTCACCGGCATCCTCTCGCACGAGGTCGACCGTCTCACCCAACTGCGCTCGCGCCCCGTGCTCGCCGGCACCGACTGGATCGTTGATTCTCGTTCCGAAGACCTCACGCGCTACGTCGCCAGGGGCGCGGAACTCGTGGGCCGCGCCGTGGAACGAGCCGACAGCGTCGTCGCGGATCTGCGATCGCAGTTGCGCGCCCTGTCCCCGCAGGGAACACTCGACCGCGGCTACGCGATCGTTCAGCTCGACAGTGGGCATGTTCTGCACGCACCGGAGGACGCCCCGGACGGCACCCCTCTCCTGATCACGCTCGCCCGCGGCAGCGTGAACGCCACCTCAACCGAGTCGGCGTCCGGCGTCGCCCCGACGAAATAGAATGGATTCCATGACTCAGTCGGCAGAAGATCAGCGTGCCCAGACCGCGCCGGAGCGTGGAACTGACGAGCCGAGCTTTCAGGAGCTCAGCTACGAACAGGCTCGGGACGAGCTCGTGCGCGTCGTCAGCCAGCTTGAGCAGGGTTCCAACACCTTGGAAGAGTCGCTCTCTCTGTGGGAGCGGGGTGAGGCGCTCGCCCGTCGATGCGAGGACTGGCTCATCGGCGCCAAGGCCCGTCTCGATGCCGCCCGGGCCGGCCAGGTCTCTGCTGCCGCCGCATCCACTGACGACGCCGGCAAATGAGCAAACGGCCTCGCGCACCCCGGGTAGTCGCCGAACTCGGGCGCCCAGAAACTCCGCAGGAAACCGCTGACCGCAAGGCCGAGAATTCACGAACGTATCGTGCGCGCAAAACGGTGAACAACCTGGTGCTCTCACTGCTCGTGACCGTCGCCGCGGTGCTGATGATCGTGCTGCTCGTGCCGCGTAACGACCAGCCCATCGACCGGTCCGTGGACTTCGCCGCGATCGCCGCCCAGCTGCAGCCGACCGTTGAGGAGCCGCTGGTCGTGCCTGTTCTCCCCGATGGCTGGACCACGAACTCCGCCGAGTGGCGCTCGGGCAGCACGGATGCCGTGCCGTCCTGGTACATCGGGCTCGTGACGGCGGAGAACCAGTACATCGGATTCAATCAGGCCATCAACGCGAACCCCACCTGGCTGGCCCAGCAGGTCAAATCCGAGGCCCCCACCGACACGGTCACGATCGACGGCGTCACCTGGGACGTCTACCGCAACTCGGCACCGCCGGCCGATCGCGGCAACTTCAATGAGGCCCTCATCACCACGGCCGGCGCCAGCACCTACGCGCTCATCGGCACGGCCTCGAACGACGATTTCGAAACCATTGCCCGCCAGATGGCACCTGCCATCGCGGCCAACAAGTGAGTGAGTCCATGAACGACCGTCTGACACCACCCGTTGCCTGGGCCGAAATGCGTGATGGCAATGAGCGTTTCGTGGCTGGAACGCCCCGCCATCGGCAGGACGTTGACCGGCGCGCCGAACTGTCGGACAAACAAACGCCACACGCCGCGCTCTTCGGGTGCAGCGACTCCCGGCTCGCCGCCGAGATCATCTTCGATCAGGGACTTGGCGACCTTTTCGTCGTGCGAAATGCCGGTCAGATCATTTCGGACACCGTGCTCGGTTCACTCGAGTACGCCGTGGAAGTGCTTCACGTTCCGCTGATCGTGGTTCTCGGCCACGACCAGTGCGGCGCTGTGCGCGCGGCGATCGATTCGCAGGCTCTCGACGCCCCGCTCCTTCCCGTGCACATCAGCCACATCATCGAAAAGATCGTGCCGGCCGTGCGCCGGGTGAGCGCGGCAACGGCCACCGACTATGTCGATCCCGAGTCCATCGACGCCGGTGTGGTGGGCCGGGAACACCTGCGCGACACCGTGGCGGAACTGCTTGAGCGATCCGAGGTGATCAGCGAGGCCATCGCAGCAGGTACATTGGCTATCGTCGGCGCAAATTACCGGCTGCTCGTCGGCAACGCCGACCCGCACATCATCGTGGGCGTGATCTGAGCATCCGCCCACGCCGCATTTTTCACAATCGCGCATCGAAGCGCACAGCACCAAACTCAATGAGCACCGAAAGGTAATGCATACAGTGGTGGACACCTCCGTAAACGCCGACTACCGGATCGAACACGACACGATGGGTGAGGTCCGCGTTCCAACGGATGCGCTCTATGGTGCCCAGACGCAGCGTGCAGTCGAGAACTTCCCTATCTCAGGTGCCGGGCTGGAATCGGCGCAGATCGCCTCCCTCGCCCGCATCAAGAAGTCCGCGGCCCTGGCGAACGCCCAGCTCGGCGTTCTCGACCAGGACATCGCCAACGCGATCGCCGCCGCGGCCGATGAGGTCATCACGGGCCGCTACGACAGCGAGTTCCCGATCGACGTCTACCAGACGGGCAGCGGCACGTCGTCGAACATGAACATGAACGAGGTCATCGCGACCCTCGCCACCCGCAGCCTCGGCCGCCAGGTGCACCCGAACGACCACGTGAACGCCAGCCAGTCGTCCAACGACGTCTTCCCCACCTCGGTGCACATTGCCGTGACCAGCGCCCTGATCGACGAGCTCATCCCCGCCCTCGATCACCTTGCCGTCTCCCTCGAGGTCAAGGCTGAGCTCTGGAAGGGCGCGGTCAAGGCCGGTCGCACCCACCTGATGGATGCCACCCCGGTCACCCTCGGCCAGGAGTTCGGCGGCTACGCCCGCCAGATGCGTCTGGGCATCGAGCGTGTTCGCACCGCACTCCCCCGCATCGCCGAGGTTCCACTCGGCGGCACCGCGGTGGGCACGGGCATCAACACGCCTGCCGGTTTCCCGCAGCTCGTCATCGAGCTGCTGGTCGCCGAGACCGAACTGCCGATCACCGAGGCGCGCGACCACTTCGAGGCGCAGGCCAACCGCGACGGCCTCGTCGACGCATCCGGTGCCCTGCGCACCATCGCCGTGAGCCTCACCAAGATCTGCAACGACCTGCGCTGGATGGGCTCCGGCCCCAACACGGGCTTCGGCGAACTCAGCATCCCCGACCTGCAGCCCGGCTCGTCGATCATGCCCGGCAAGGTCAACCCGGTCATCCCGGAGGCCGTGCTGATGGTCTGCTCGCGTGTCATCGGCAACGATGCCACCATCGCGTGGTCCGGCGCCTCGGGCTCCTTCGAACTCAACGTGGCCATCCCCGTAATGGGTACCGCCCTGCTCGAGTCGATCCGCCTGCTCACGAACGCCACGCGGGTACTTGCCGACAAGACCGTCGACGGTCTCGAGGCCAATCTCGAGCACGCGCGCGCGCTGGCCGAGAAGTCCCCGTCGATCGTCACCCCGCTCAACCGCGTCATCGGCTACGAGGCTGCCGCCAAGGTGGCCAAGAAGGCCGTTGCGGAAGGACTCACCGTGCGCGAGAGCGTCATCGCCCTCGGCCACGTGGAGCGCGGCGACCTCACGCTCGAGCAGCTCGACACCGCTCTCGACGTGCTCAGCATGACCCGCCCGCCCCAGAAGAAGTAACACCCTCTCCATCTCGCGGCACCTCCCCCACCCCCTTCCCCTTCCCTGAAGGGAGCGGCGGCGGTGGGTTAACTGCGGGGTGTCGAGTTATGACAAAAGTCAGGCCTTCCCCGAGCGCTTTTTTCGGGGAAGGCCTGACTTTTGTCATTGTCTGAGCTGAGGAGCGGTTGACCCACCGCCGCCGCGGGCCACCTACACCTCGTTCCCTTCGAGCATTTCCGTCACCAAAGCCGCAATCGCGCTGCGCTCCGACCGGGTCAACGTCATGTGGGCGAACAGCGGATGTCCCTTGAGCGTTTCAATCACCGACGCCACGCCGTCGAAACGACCGACGCGCAGGTTGTCCCGCTGCGCCACATCGTGCGTCAGGACCACGCGGGAGTTCTGGCCGATGCGACTCAGCACGGTGAGGAGCACGTTCCGTTCCAGTGACTGGGCCTCGTCGACGATCACGAACGCGTCGTGCAGCGACCGACCGCGAATGTGGGTGAGCGGAAGCACCTCGAGGATTCCGCGCTCCATCACTTCTTCCAGCACATTCTCCGATACGAGCGCACCGAGGGTGTCAAAGACCGCTTGCCCCCAGGGGCCCATCTTCTCGCTTTGGTCGCCCGGCAGGAAGCCCAGTTCCTGACCGCCCACCGCGTACAGCGGGCGGAAAACCATGATTTTGCGGTATTGCTGGCGCTCGAGCACGGCCTCGAGGCCGGCGCAGAGAGCCAGCGCGCTCTTTCCGGTACCGGCGCGCCCTCCCAGGGACAAGATGCCGATTTCAGGGTCGAGCAGCAGATCGATCGCGAGACGTTGCTCCGCCGATCGTCCGTGCAGGCCGAACAGCTCACGGTCACCGCGGACGAGTTTGACCTCGCCCTTCGCGGTGACACGGCCCAGGGCCGAACCGCGGTCGGAGTGGATCACGAGCCCGGTGTTAATGGGCATGTCCTGCACGAGGCGGGTGGTCAGAGTCTCCTTGTCGTAGAGTTCGCTGATCTGGTTGGAGCCGAGGGTAATCTCATCCATTCCGGTCCAGCCTGAGTCCACAGCAAGCTCATGCCGGTATTCATCCGCCGCCAGACCGAGTGAAGCTGCCTTCACGCGCAGCGGCAAATCCTTGGAGACAACCGTGACCGTCACGCCCTCCTTGGCGAGGTTCAGCGCCACGGCCAGAATGCGGGAGTCGTTGTCTCCCAGTTGCATACCGGACGGCAGCACGGACATGTTCGAGTGGTTGAGCTCGACCCGTAACGTTCCGCCTTCCCCGACGGGGATCGGGAAATCGAGTCTTTCGTGCTTGAGACGCAGGTCATCCAGATTGCGCAGTGCCTGCCGGGCGAAGTACCCGATCTCCGGGTCGTTGCGTTTTGCCTCAAGCTCAGAAATCACCACGACGGGAAGAACGACCGCGTGTTCTGCGAA
>NZ_JPRS01000008.1 GCF_000738085.1 Cryobacterium sp. MLB-32 | reverse complement strand
AGCCACGTGCACCGCCGTCTTTACATCAAGCCTGGCCTGACTGGTATGTGGCAAGTGAACGGTCGCTCAAATCTGAGCTGGGACGACAGCGTGCGACTCGACCTCTACTACGTGGAGAACTGGTCCCTGGCTGGTGACCTGATGATCATCTGGCGCACGTTCAAGGTCATCGTGCAATCCGACGGGGCGTACTGAGATGGATGAATCAACAGATCCGCTTCGCATTGCCCTGATCGGCACACGCGGCGTGCCCGCCACCTACGGAGGGTTCGAAACAGCCGTCGAGGAGATTGGACGCCGCCTGGTCGACCGTGGCCATGACGTGACGGTGTACTGCCGACGGAACGGCAAGCCCGTTCTTGAGGAATACCGAGGCATGAAACTCGTATTCCTGCCGGCGATCCACCATCGCATTCTCGAAACCCTGAGCCACACCGCGCTGTCGGTGGCGCACGCCGTGACGCACCGCCCAGACGTTGCCTTCGTCTTCAATGCCGGCAATGCTCCCCTCGTTCCCGTGCTGCGCGCCCGCGGCATCCCGACAACCGTGCACGTGGACGGTCTCGAATGGAAACGAGACAAGTGGGGTGGCACAGCGCGACGTTATTACCGCTGGGCAGAGCAGTCGTGCGTGCGCCAGGCGGATGCGTTGATCGCTGATGCCCAGGGAATCGTCGACTACTACAAAGCTGAGTTTGCGGTGCCCACCGAACTCATCACCTATGGCGCCAGCATCCTCACCGACACTGCTGCCGACAAGCTTGGCCCACAGGGTCTGACCTCCGGAGAATTCCACCTGCTCGTGGCACGATTCGAACCCGAAAACCACGTAGACGTGATCATTCGGGGATACCGCCTCAGTACGTCTCGACTGCCGCTCGTCGTCGTCGGGTCGGCACCCTACGCGCTCGAGCACACCAGAAAGATTCAGGAGCTCGCGGCATCCGATCCACGCGTGCGCCTCCTTGGTGCGGTGTGGGATCAGGGCTTGCTTGACCAGCTCTATGTGCACGCAGCCACGTACGTGCACGGGCACTCGGTCGGCGGCACGAATCCGTCACTGTTGCGCGCCATGGGAGCGGCGACACCGGTGCTGGCCTGGGATGTCGTCTTCAATCGGGAAGTGCTCGGCCCAGACGGGTGGTTCTTCCACGACGCCGACTCGCTCGCCAGGTTGATCGACACGGCCGATCGCGCTCCCGACGAGATCCGTGACACCGGCGGAGCCCTTCAGGCGCGCGCTCACGCGGTCTACGACTGGGACGCCGTCTCCGCCGCTTATGAGCGCCTGGCCCTGCGCCTGGTCGCCGGGCACAGCACTCACGGGCTCAGCCGCGGACGAATCGAACGCCCGGAACCGAGTCCAGTGCGCTCGGCCGAGCGGCGGCCGTCACCCCTTCAGATCGAAGGAACCCCGTCATGAATCGGCCAACCCCCGCCTCCGCAAACCCCGTCTCTGCGCCCCCCGTCTCTGCGACCCCCGCCACTCCAGCCATGGCCGGGGATGAGACCTACCGAGACACGGTTCGGCGCCTGTCCTCCGCACAGAAGACGGCCGCCCGGGGAGCTCCGGCCTACTCGATCTACGTGAACCGAAAGGTCGGGCGGTATCTTGCTGCGGGAGCCTATCGACTCGGGCTCACGCCCAACATGGTCACCATAGTCAGCGCCGCGTTCACCTTCGGCGGCATCGCACTGCTCGCGCTGGGTCAGCCGAGCTGGCCCGTCGGGATCTCGGTCTGGCTGCTCCTCGCACTGGGATACGCCTTTGATTCCGCGGACGGTCAGGTGGCGCGCCTGCGCGGCGGCGGGTCACCATCCGGCGAATGGCTCGACCACGTCGTGGACTCGATCAAAATTTCCAGCCTGCACCTGGCCGTTCTCATCACCGCATTCACCCACTTCGACCTCCCGAACCCTGGGTGGTTGCTGGTACCGATCGGGTTCACCGTGGTCGGCGCGGTATCGTTCTTCGCCATGATCCTCAATGATCTGCTGAAGGC
Organism: Cryobacterium sp. MLB-32; assembly: GCF_000738085.1. Taxonomy (GTDB): domain Bacteria; phylum Actinomycetota; class Actinomycetes; order Actinomycetales; family Microbacteriaceae; genus Cryobacterium. The sequence goes on along the minus strand of NZ_JPRS01000008.1, from coordinate 10,948 downwards.
CAAACACCCCCGAGCCCAGCCCCCCGCTGGTCGCCGCAGCACGGTCTGGCGCTCGCTTCTGGGCGCTCCGACCGATTACGGGGTGTTGTGCGTCGCGTTTATCCTGCTGGGGGCACCGGGGATCTTTCTCGGCGTGTACACGCTGTTGTTCATCGCTCATTCGGGCTACCTGGTTCTGGCGCTCGGTAAATGGTTCCGGGACATGACGGCGCTTGGGCCGGTCGCACAGGGGCACTCATGACCCTGGCGCCCGACATCGCGCTCGTTGTCGTGAACTACGGTTCGCACGAGCTGCTCGAGAAGAACCTCGGGGGCCTTGCGGGGTGCATCGACCCCACACAGATCGTCGTCGTCGATAATTTCCGCCAGACGGAAGACAGTCGGCGGATGACCGCGCTCGCGACCCGGCACGGCTGGAGTCTCGTCGCCCTTCCCACCAACCAGGGCTTCGGTTCCGGAACAAACGCCGGCGTTGCTTTCGCGCGCAACCTCGGTTTCCGGCGTTTCCTGCTGATCAACCCCGACGCCCGCATCGACGAAGCGGGCATCGAAGCGCTCGCCCGCGAGTGCGCCGCCCGACCCGACGGCATCGTCGGCGCACGAATCCTGCGCACGGATGGTTCGGTCTGGTTTCACGGCGGGACGATTCTGCGCAAGCGGGGACGCACGAGCATGGGACCGTCGGCCGTCAGTTCGGCTGCGGGGGGTTGGATCACCGGCGCGTGCATGATGATCCACGCTGATCTCTGGGATCGGCTCGGCGGCTTTGATGACGCGTACTTCCTGTATTGGGAAGATGTCGACTTGTCCTGGCGCTGCACCGAGGCAGGCGGGCACCTGACGGTGCTTGACGATGTCACGGTGGAACACAGCGTCGGCGGAACACAGCGCAATGGCGGAAAGTCCACGACGTACGTGTACTTCAACTGCCGCAACCGTCTGCTCTTTGCGGCGCGGCATCTCCCCCGGAGACAGCGTCTGTCCTGGCTGCTCAACAGCCCCGGTTATGCCGCGGCAGTCATGCAGCATGGCGGTCGCCGCGCCCTCTCACATCATCCCGTGGCCATGCTCAGCGCGGCGATTCGAGGCACCCTGGCTGGCGCGTCACCGGGCCGGCGTCGCTGGCACACGGCGGGCGCCCGCGATCGTCCGGATGCTCTCATCCGCCAGACCGCATGAACGACCTGTCCATTCCCCCGAGCAAAAGAGGCACCGCCGTGGAACCGATCGAATACCTGCGCACCATCGGCCGACGATGGGTCGTCATCGTGCTGCTCGGCGCACTCGGCCTTGGGGCAGCATGGGCCTACGCATCGAGCGTGCCCCCGCTCTACAAGTCCACCAGCAGCGTCTTCGTGTCCTCCGATCGTGGCGAGACTACGAGCGAACTCGTGCAGGGATCCACCTTCAGCCAGAACCTCGTTCAGTCTTACGCCCAACTGGCGACAATGCCCGCGGTTCTCGACCCCGTGATCGAAAAGCTCAACCTGGACACGACCGCCCCGGAGCTCGCCTCCTCCATCGTCGCCGCCACTCCACTCAACACCGTCATCATTGAGATCACCGCCTCGAGCGAGTCTCCGACCCGCGCGGCCGCCACCGCAGACGCCGTCACGACTTCGCTCGCCACCACTGTTCAGAAGCTTGCACCCAAGGGGCCGAACAACACGCCGTCGATTACGCTCAGCACCGTGTCCACGGCACAGGTTCCGACGATTCCCTACGCACCGAACACTCGGTTGCTCCTGATCACCGGGCTCGGGGCAGGGCTGGCACTCGGCATCGTGTACGCGCTGGCGCGTGAACTGCTCGATACGCGACTGCACGGAGAGAAGAGCATTCTCCGCGTGACGGATGCCCCGGTGCTCGGAAAGATCGGCGAGAAACGTCGCAGTGATCCGGACGGCCTGGTCATGCGCGTCATGCCGCGCAGCCTTCTCGCCGAAGGCTACCGCCGCATTCGAACGAACCTCGAGTTCGTCGACGTGGACAACCGGCCGCGCTGCGTCGTGGTGACCTCACCCATGGTCGCCGACGGAAAGTCCACGAGCGCGCTGAACCTGGCCCTCGCCATGGCCGAGCGCGCGCCCCGCGTGCTGCTCATCGACGCCGACCTGCGCCGACCGTCTGTCGCCGGTATGTGCGATATCGAGGGCGAGGTCGGCCTGACCACGGTGTTGGTCGGCGCCGTCGCGCTCGAAGACGCCATCACCCTCTGGGGCGGCGTCTTGTATGTGCTCCCCTCCGGAGCGGTTCCGCCGAACCCCGGGCAGCTCCTCGGCGCAACCGCGATGAGTGACCTCATCCTCCGGCTGCGCGGTGAATACGACTTCATCGTGATCGATTCCCCACCCCTGCTTCCGGCGTCCGATGCTCTCGGCCTCGCCCACCTCGCCGACGGAGCAATCGTTGTGGCACGCGACAAGTCCACCCGACGGGCTCAGCTCGCCGCCACCATTGAGTCGCTCGACGCCGTCAACGCCCGATTGCTGGGGATCGTGCTCAACCGAATTCAGGAACGCCACTCGGATGCCTACAACTACGTGGAAACTGCCCAGGTCGTGAAGGCGCGCCTCGCGGCGTCCTCGGCGGCAGCCGCTAAGGCCGGCAACTCGAACCCAGACGGGCGTTCCACTGAAACGAGTCGCACCGCGTGATGCGGGTTATGCAGTCTTTCCCGGAAGGCCGCGACACGACGAATCCCTACCTCGTGCAGCTGATGCAGGGGCTGCAACCGCACGTGCGCGTCACCGGGCTGTCGTGGCGCCGCGCCCTAACCGAGCGCGTGGATGTGTTTCACGTTCATTGGCCGGAACTACTCCTGCGCGCGGGCACACCCGGCAGACGGATGCTGCGCCGCACGCTGGTGCGCATGCTTCTCGTCAAATGGCGCCTGCAGCGCACCGCAATCGTGCGCACCCTGCACAACACGCACAGCCATGAGGCCCTCCCCCGAGCCGACCGCAGGCTGTTATCCCGCCTCGACGACCAGACGAGCCTCTTTATTCGCCTCAATCCGACGACCGAGGCGCCATTTCGCACAGCAACGGGTCTCCCGTCGGGCACAATGCCGCTCGTGCACACGATCATGCACGGGGACTATCGTCCCTGGTTCCGGGATGCACAGGTTCCGCCGCGGGTGACGGGTCGCCTCCTCAACTTCGGCTTGATTCGGCCCTACAAGGGGATCCCTGCCCTGGTCGCAGCCTTCGCCGCCTGTCCGGATGACAGCAGGTCCGATACCCCCGGCCTCAGCCTCCACATCGTGGGTCGGCCAGGCACGGATTCTCTACGATCGGAAATCACCCGCGCTGCGACGCTGGATCCGCGAATCGTGCTGGCTCTCGGACACGCGACGGACCACGACCTGGTCGAGGAGATCGGCCAAGCCGAACTTGTCGTGCTGCCCTACCGGGAAATGCACAATTCTGGCGCGGCTCTGCTGGCCCTGTCCCTGAACCGTCCCGTTCTCGTCCCGTCCAATGATGTGACCGAGGAGCTGGGCCGGGAAGTGGGACCGGGATGGGTTATCACCTACCACGGGCCGATATCACCGCGACTTCTCGCCGCAGCAATCGAACGTTCGCGGGCTATCCACCCCGCGAGTTCCCCCGACCTGTCCGACCGGTCCTGGGACCTGATCGTGACGCAACACCTCGCGGCCTACCAAGCCGCCATCGTCTCCAGGGCCCGGTCGCGGCCATGCCCCTGAGCCCGTCATCTGCCAGGGAGGAACCGTCTGTCAGGCATCGGCATGGCGCCGGTACTCGCTGTAGACCGAGCCAGCCGAGCCGGTGAGCATGCCTGCCCCCCGTGCTGCGGTGCGCAGGCCGCGCGCTCGATGCGCGAGTTGCCCGGTGAGGACTCCGGCCAGAAATCGCAGAAGCCCTCCGCCCACGCGAACGAGCCCACGGAGCACGAGCGTCGTGCGCACGGCAATTCTTCGCCCCGGAGTTGTGTCGTCAAGGTGAATTCGGCTCCAGGTGTTGCCGATCCGGAAGGCTCGGCGCAGAACCCAGTCGGACGTCAGCCGTTCCGCGGGAACCACGTCGATGACGACGGCCTCGTCGCACCAGACCATCGTGCCTCCGCGCTCGTGCAACTGCCGCGTGAACAGCGAGTCGGATCCGCCGCTGAGCCCGAATCGGGCGTCGAACCGTACCTCGAGGCCACGCACTTGACGCAGATCGAGCAGCAGGTTATTTGTGGCGGCAAGTGACACGGTCGTGCCCGTACGCATGCGACGGCGTTCGAAAAATCTCCCCGCGCGCACCCAGTCGCTCGGCTCGGTGTCCCAGCGAGAGACGACTGGGCCGACAACGGCGGCCGGCTTCAGATCGGCGTAGGTGGACAGCAGATATGAGAGCCAACCAGCGACCGGACGTTCATCGTCGTCGATGAACACCAGCAGGTCGAAGTCGCCAGCCTCATCAAGGGCACGGTTCCTCGCCGCTGCGATTCCCGGGGTCGGCTCGTGCATGTAATGCACCGGGCCGCGCACAGCGAAGTCCCCTACGAGCTCCCGCGCCGCGGAATCAGGGTCGTTGTCGACCACCACAATGTGCGCGCCCGACACAACTGTCGCTCCGTCGTGTGCAGAGAGAGAGGAGACCTGTTCGATCAGAGCAGGCAGCAACTCGCGCAGGTCATCGGGCCGGCGGTACGTCAACACGGCGACCAGAACGCGAGGCGCATCGGTACGATCACTCATGCCACAGGCCGGGCGACGAGGTTGTCAAACGACGCGGTCAGCGGTGCGACCGTTGCCGAGCCGCTGATGTACAGCGACAGGCCGATGGAGCCGGCCCCCTGCATCGCGATGGTCGAGTCGGTGGCGCTGAGCTGCCAGCCGGACGGTTCCGGCGTGCCCACCTTCCACACTTTGGCGCGAAGTGTGGTGGGCGACGTGCCGAAGGCCTGCACGGTCATCTGCAGAACGTCACTGGTCGCGTAGGTCAATCCGGACACCGTCGCCGCAGACAGGGTTGTTCCCCCGTGCAGAAGCTGGATCTGCACGGCTCCCGTGGCGAGAACCTTGACCCGACCGCGATAGTCCTCGGTTCCCACCCGCCTGGCAAGCACGGAGACATAGCTTCCCCCGCCGGTCGTGGCCTGAAGCAGGGCAGTCCGCACGCTCACCTCGGTGTTGGACGACGACACCCCCGTCAGGTACGAGTTGACGGTCGCTCCGACACCGGCGCGGAGAGTTCCCACTCCGCCGGCCACGGCATAGTTCGACGTCGATCCGGAAACCGTCCACGCACCACCGGTGTCGGCCGTGCCCAGCCCCGCGGAGGCCGTGCGTTCGAAGGTGTCGACCGCGAACGGGGCGTTGGCGGCAGGCGCGTCCACGACGATCGTCTGCTGGCTGGTTCCTGACGACCCGGAGTTGTCCGTAACGGTGAGGACAATCGGATAGCTGCCGGGTGCCGCGTAGGAGTGTGTGGCCGTCACTCCGCTGCCCGTGCCCCCGTCGCCCCATGACCAGGCCCAGCTCGTGATCGTGCCATCGGAATCAGTGGATCCCCCCGCATCCACGGCCACGGTGAGTGGCGTCGCTGTCGTGGTGAAGACGGCGGTCGGTGGCACGTTCACGCGTGGGGCAGTCGTCAGAACCGACCGAGTAGCGGTGCCCGTGCCGCCCGCATTGTCGGTCACGGTGAGTGCGACGACGTAGGTTCCCGCCGCCGCGTAGACGTGAGAAGACGATGCGCCTGTTCCGGTGGCTCCGTCGCCCCACGACCACGCATAGCCCGCGACGGTGCCGTCCGGGTCGGACGAGCCGGAGGCATCCGTCGTGACCGTCAGCTGGTTGGCGACAGTGGTGAACGATGCCGTAGGCAGGACGTTTCTCGGTGGTGCGCCCCGGCCGATAGCGGAGTGGTAGCTCACCTGCTCGGCCGTCAGCGGTGAGGAATACACGGCTACCTCATCGATATCCGCGGCGAGATACGGGCTGGTCGGTGTGCTCGGCCAGCTCACCCCCACCGAGTCGCCACCGATCCGCCAGAATCCGGAGTATGGCCCCTCGCCGGAGGTCGTGTCAGTGCGGGTGGCGACTGATGCCCCGTCGACGAAGAGCTGCATACCGTTCGCGCCGAGAGTGGCGACGATGTGGTGCCAGGCGCCGTCGTTGTAGGAAGAGGTTGAGTTGACCGTTCGCACGGCGCTGGGCTTGGCACCGAACCAGATGCGACCGCTGTTGTCCATGTACACCTGACGGTCGAAGGTCGAGGACGATCCGGTCGATTTATTACCGAACCCGATGATCTTCCCGCCCGTTGTGGCCGTCGTCTTCACCCACGCTTCAAGGCTGAAGCTGTTCGTGGCGATTTCAGAGGTAGCTGTCGACGCGAACCCGGTTGCTGTGCCGTTGAATCGTGAGCCGGCGCCGACTGCCCCACTGACGTTGCGCGTCACACCCGCACCAGCAATCTCATCGACGCTGGATGCCCAGTCGAAGGCGGTGGGACCGCTGGCTTCGCCGAGGGGCCAGTACGACCGTGGCGAGTCCTGCAGCACGGCGGCCGCATAGTTGCTGAGGGAGCTCTGGGCGGCAACGGTGACCTGAGCGGCATCGCCGACGGCGGTATTCCCGAAGGGATCCGTGACCCGAATACGGTAGGAATGCGAGCTGTCTGGGGTGAGACCGGTGTCGGTGTAGCCGAGATACGGACGATTCCAGAAGACGGATGCCGCGGGCAGGGTGGCGACGGAGACGCCGTCCCGGACGACGTTGTAGACGAGGTTCTCGTTGTCACGGTCGTAGGCGGTCTGCCACGTCACCCGAACTCGGCCTGCCGCGAAGGACGCGAGGGTCGGCACAAAAGCGGCGGGCACAAAATACGTGTCGGCAACCCGCGGGCCCTCCTTATTGGGCGCGATGGCCGACACGGCAAAGCGTGCCAGTCCTTGCTGAGCTTTGTTGTTGACGATGGTGAATTCGCCACCGTACAGCGTGTACTGGGAGTTGGCCACGACGTTCCACGCGCCCTGCCCCTGCCCGGTGTAACTGCCGGTATTGATATCCGAGTAGAAGGGGAGCAGGGTGGGGCTCGGCTGGCCGGCGTAGTTGTAATAGCTGCCGACCGCGTTCTTGGCAACGACCCCGGTGGCCTGCATGCTGAAGGTGAGGGTGCGCTGCCAGGACCGTTGCGGGGTCTCGGGAAAACCGCCGATGTTGCCGCAGTAGTGCGCGTGTCCGGTGGTGTAGACCGTACCGCCGGCGGGCGCGGCCGAGTAGGTGTCTCCGTGGCAATCCTCGACCCAGATCAGGGTGCCGTCGTCCCAGCTGGCGCGGAAAGCGCCTTCGAAGTTACCGCCGGCGCCAAAGACGTACCCAGTACCAAAAACGCCCTCTGCCGACCCTGTCAGGCTTGTGATGCTGGCGGTGGCACCGCCATTGCGAATGAGGGAGTTGACCTTCCACGGCAGCGATGCGCCGGTGATCGAATCCACCGCAGCGAGACCGTACCCCGGGCTGTTGCCACCGTTGTATGCCGTGAAGCTGCCACCGAGAATGATTTTGCTCGAGTCTGGTGACACGGCGAGGGCGTTGACCCTGCCCCCCGTGGGTTGCCCGGTCCAGGGCAGCAGGGCCCCGTTGCCGGTGGAATAGGCCGAGAGACCATTCCGGGCCTGGTTGCCGGATGTCGAAAATGCCCCCGACAGGTAGAGCGTTGTGCCGGACACCGCCAGCGCCGAGACCGTGGCATTCGTGCCGGGGGCCCACGGGGTCACGAGCGCTCCGGTCGACGGTGTGAACGCGGCCACGCGATAACGGGCGACTCCCCCGACCGCGGTGAAGGACCCGCCCGCGTAGACGCGCGAGCCATCCGGCGCCGCCACGAGTGCGCGGACGGCGGCGTTGACGTTGGGATTGAAACCGGTCATGACCCCGGTGGTGAGATCGTAGGCGAGCATGTTATTGCGCACGACCTCGTTGACGCCGGGGGCCGAGCCGGCCGGGCGCGCACGGGTGAACTCGCCACCCACGTACACCGTGTTGCCCACGATGAGTTGTGCCCAGACCACTCCGTTGATCTGAACTGTCGGCAGCGAATCTCCCGCGACGGTGGCGGGCGTAGCCGGATTGGCCGGGGCGATCGGGGCGCTGTCCGCCTGCGCTGGCACGGCACCCCAGACGAGGACGGCAAGGAAAACAGCCATCGTCATGCCCGCGAGCATGCGCAGCCGTATGGCAGCAGATTTACCCATGCAAGTCCCCGGTTCACGTGAGGACGATGACCCTAGGGTGGCCACCGTTCTGACGGACATCGTAGTCATTGGGGCCGTTTTGTGCTGCCCCCAAATCGGGTTCAGGCCGGTGCCGGCCCTTGGAATACCACCACGGGGACACCCGCCGAGTAGTCGACCGAGATCTTGACCACGCCGCGGGACTCCTGTGGCACGGCGAATACGAACGTGCCGGTCGCCGACTGGCCCGGTTTCACCTCGTCGGGGAGCGGGACGCCCCCGGGTTCTGCAAGGTCGATGCTCGGAGTTTGGTCCAGACCGGCATAGACATTGACGACCGTTGAAGCGAGCGAAACGGATGCGTCGGTGCCGTTGCGCACGGTGACGGTGAAGCGTAGAGCCGGGCCGGCCACCTCTCCGGGACCCTGCGCTAGTCCGTCAACTGCTTCGAGGCTGCCCAGCGTGACGACGACCTGCGGAACGGCCATGGCCGCCTCGGTGAGTGCCACGGGGGCCTGCTCGACAGGGGCGGCCGGGAGCGCAGGGCCCTCCGGGGCCGACACCGGCGCATCCGTCGCAGGGTTCTGCGCCGATACGGGAGGCGCTGGCGGCGCGGCGCTCGGGGTGGCCGTGCCGGACGGTGCAGCAATCGGGGTGGACGAGGGCGCAGCCCCGCCGTCTCCCTGCGCCGCGCCATATCCGCTGAAGAGCGCCGTCGTCAACGCGCTGAGCAGGATGACGACCAGCACGACCGCGCCCCAGCCCAGAAACGTTACTTTTCGGGAACCGTGGAGCACCGGAGGTTGCGCTGTCATCTGCTTTGCCCTTCTTCCTGTGCAGTGGAGCCATTAATACACAGTCGAACGGTTGAATCATAGGGGTCACATGCGCGCTCGTGCGCGCTCGTGCGCGCTGTACAGTGTGGGACACCGGTCAACGCATCAGGAGCCAGATGAAGATTGCTGTTTTGCACGGGAGCAACGACTCGTACGGCGCGAGCCGCGTACTCGGCCAAGAGGTGGAGTGTCTGGTGAGTCTCGGGCACGAGGTCACGATTGTCGTTCCGCACCCCGGTCCACTCGCGAACAGCCTGGCCCATCTTGGCGGCGCCGTCACCGTGATCATCGATCCGACGCTGAGCGTGCTGCGTCGGAGTCGACCGGTCGACATGCTCCGTCCGCTGTCGCTCGGACCGGAAACGGCCCGTGCCGATCTGGTGGTCCTGTGGACACTGGCGCTCGCCGCCTATATTCCACTCCTGCGGCTCCGTCGCAAGCGATTCTACGTTTCTGTGCACGAACTTCTCCCCGGGCGGGCCGGGGGGCTGCTGGTGCGCGTTCTGCTGACCACCGGTCGGTTTCCCCTCACCGCGTGCAGCACCGCGACGGCCGACTGGCTGCACTCGCAGGGGGTGGCCCGAAGCCGCCTCACCGTGATGTTTCCCATTTTCGATCCGGTGACCGCCACGCCCAGTCCCCGGCCCCACGAGCCGGCCACAATTGCGGTCATCGGCCGGGTCAACGGCCACAAGGGACACCTCGAGGTGGTGCAGGCGCTGCAGGGGCAGGGGCCCGGCGCCCCCTCGTGGCGCTTGCTCCTGTTCGGGGCGCCGTTCCCCGGCCAGGAAGAAGCCCTGACCGAGGTGCTTACTGCAGCAGCCGGTGACTCACGAATCCAGTATCGGGGCGAGGCTTCCTCGCTCGCCGCCATCGCGGACGACATCGATGCCGTGCTGTGCTTTCCTACCCGACCAGAGCCGTTCGGTTTAGTTCCGATTGAGGCGTGGCGCCTCGGACTTCGCTCCGTGGGCTACGCGGACGGCGGCGCGGCCGATGTTCTCGACATCGTTGGGGGGATCGGGGTACCGCGAACGAACGACACCGGGGCGGACGTGCGGGCAGCCCTGCTCTCCCTCGACCGTGCAATCCGTCAGGACGACGAGCTTGCGCCACCCACCAGGGTCAACCCGTTCTTCTCCTCCGATGGTCGTCTGGAACTGCTCCGTACCGTCATCCACACCGCGATCAGCCGTTCGCGGGTACCGTCACCGGCTGCACGAGATCTGGACTGACGGCGGCAGTCGGCACGGCGGCAGTCGGCACGGCGGCAGTCGGCACGGCGGCAGCAGCTGCAGCCGCCGTGATCGTGATGCCGACGGCGCTGCCTGTCACGGAATTTCCGAACGGGTCGATGACCTTGATCGCGTACGAGACGTTGCTTCCTCCCGCGCGACCCGTGTCCGTCCAGCTCATCGTGGGGCGCCGCCAGACCACGGACAGCCCGGTCACGACGCCATTGATCTGCGGTGTGGGGAGCGCGTCGGCGGCCACGGTCGTCGGGGTCGACGGGTTCGGCGGAGCGGTATCGGCGAGCCCGGCCGTGGCGGGAATCAGGCCGGCCGACACGAGAAGGGCTGTGACGAGCGCTGCCAGCAGGAAGCGTGAACGTGGAACCATGGTGTCCTCGATCCGGTTCGAGCCGCGCTCCTCGGGTGGCTGGCTGCAGCGAGAATAGTGAGGATTCCGAGATTAGGGTCGGCGCGACAGAAAGTGCAAAAAACGAGGCCCCCGTGCGTGTGCACGAAGACCTCGTCTTCACTGTGTGTACTGCACTATTCTGGCTAGCCGCGTTTCACCGTCACCAGGGCGTTGTCGGGAACGTAGTAGTTTCGGGCCATGGTGATGACTGTTGTGGTCGGCGAAATGACGGCGCAGTTCGCGTTGGTCGTGTTGCGGCCGAATTTGTTGTCGGT
>NZ_JPRS01000007.1 GCF_000738085.1 Cryobacterium sp. MLB-32 | reverse complement strand
ATGATGTCGTCGATCTGGAGCACGGCCAACGCGTTCGATTGGCTGTTGTCGAGTGCGATCAGATACCCGATAGCGCGATCAATATCGGATGCCCCACCGAAGACGTAGTCGTCCATGTTGAGTGTTCCCATCGGTCGATGTGAGGCGGCTCACGACGTGGCCGCGATGCTTGAGGATAGCCGTCCACACGAAGCTGGTGGTGTGAACCGGTCAGATTCTTTGCGACTGATGAGTGAATGCGCTTCGTCCACGTCCGTCATGTCTGGGCGCATGCGATACCGACGGAGGAGTGATGTCGCGCATAGACCCCTCCCGTCGGCAGGAATCCTGCTGCAACAGCCATTCGGCTCGCGGCGACAGGGGCCAATCCAAGGCTGGCACCGAGGCGGCCGCGGTAACCTGAAGGGGTACGAGCTCCACGTGTTCTTCTGTCGGGGTCACTGACCCTGACAACAACCGACCCAGTATGGAAGGATCTTGATGCCTGAGAACCATGGCGTCGTCGTAACCGATGATGAGACGACCGAACCGATTGCCGGCGAATGCCCCGTGCCGCACGGACAGCGCACCCCGACGCCGAGTCAGAGCGGCGGGAACCGAGCCTGGTGGCCTGAACGGCTGAACGTGAAGCTCCTCGCCAAGAATCCCGCTGTGGCCAATCCGCTCGGCGCGGAGTTCGACTATGCGGCGGCGTTCGCAGCGCTCGATCTTGCCACCGTGAAGGCGGACATCGCGACAGTCCTGACGACGTCGCAGGATTGGTGGCCCGCCGACTTCGGCCATTACGGTCCGTTGATCATCCGGATGGCCTGGCACAGCGCCGGTACCTACCGAGTCCATGACGGACGGGGTGGCTCGGGAACGGGCCAGCAACGCTTCGCGCCACTGAACAGTTGGCCGGACAACGTCAACCTGGACAAGGCGCGTCGCCTGCTGTGGCCGATCAAGAAGCAGTATGGCCAGAGCCTCTCCTGGGGCGATCTGATGATCCTGGCGGGAAACGTTGCTCTCGAAACGATGGGCTTCAAGACCTTCGGTTACGCCGGCGGTCGTGTCGACGTTTGGGAGCCCGACGACGACGTGTACTGGGGCCCGGAGACCACCTGGCTCGGCGACGAGCGCTACTCCGGCGACCGCGAACTGGAAAAGCCGTTGGCCGCCGTGCAGATGGGCCTCATCTATGTCAATCCGGAGGGACCCAACGGCGAGCCCGACCCGTTGGCTTCGGCGCGCGACATCCGCGAGACGTTCAAGCGGATGGCCATGAACGATGAGGAGACCGTGGCGCTGATCGCCGGCGGGCACACCTTCGGTAAAACCCATGGCGCTGCTCCCGACAGCCATCTTGCCCCCAGTCCCGAGGCCTCCCCGCTCGAAGGCCAGGGGCTGGGCTGGAAGAATGATTTCGGTACCGGAACGGGTGACGACACGATCACCTCGGGTCTCGAAGTGACCTGGACCTATCACCCGGCGCGGTGGGACAACGAGTACTTCCACATTCTCTTCGCCTATGAGTGGGAGTTGATGGAATCCCCGGCCGGCGCGAAGCAGTGGCGGCCGAAGGACGGCGCAGGCTCGGATATGGTTCCGCTTGCTCACGACTCCTCGCAGCACCGTGAGCCGCGCATGCTCACGACGGACATCGCCCTGCGCGCGGATCCCGCGTATGAGGCCATCAGCCGCCATTTCGCCGAGGATCAGGACGCATTCGCGGATGCCTTCGCCCGCGCGTGGTTCAAACTGACCCATCGTGACATGGGCCCCAAGGCCCGCTACCTCGGACCGGAGGTTCCCTCGGAGAAGCTCATCTGGCAGGACCCGCTGCCCGAGGCAGTGGGGGACGTCATCGGCGTAACCGAGATCGCCACCCTGAAGGAGCGCGTGCTCGCTTCCGGACTCACGGTCTCGCAACTGGTCTCCACCGCGTGGGCATCTGCCTCGACCTTCCGCGGGAGCGACAAACGTGGCGGAGCGAACGGCGCGCGCATCCGTTTCGAACCGCAGAGGAGCTGGGAGGTCAACAACCCCGCCCAGCTGTCGATCGTGCTGGCCGCGCTCGAGGGCATCAAAGCGGACTTCAACGGTTCCTCGACGCGGCAGGTGTCCCTGGCCGACCTCATCGTTCTCGCCGGCGGTGTCGGAGTGGAGAAGTCGGCGCACGACGCCGGTTTCCCGGTGGTTGTGCCGTTCACGCCCGGTCGTGTTGACGCGTTGGAGGAGGATACGGATGCCGATGCGTTCACGTATCTGGAACCTGCCGCCGATGGGTTCCGCAACTACATGGGGCCACTCGCCATCCTCCCGGCCGAGACCCACCTCATCGACAAGTCCAACCTGCTCACGTTGAGTGCGCCGGAGATGACGGTTCTGGTCGGTGGGCTACGGGTGCTCGGGGCAAACTACGACGGCTCATCCCAAGGCGCGTTCACGAAGACTCCGGGCGTTCTCACGAACGACTTCTTCGCCAACCTGCTCGACATGGGCACGAAGTGGAGCGCTCTCGACCCGGGACAGAACGCCTACCGCGGCGCTGACCATGGCAGCGACGCAGCGAAGTGGGTCGGCACCCGGGTAGACCTTCTGTTCGGATCGAACTCCGAGCTGCGAGCCGTCGCGGAAGTCTATGCCAGTGATGACGCCAAGAAGAAGCTGGTCGACGACTTCGCGGCGGCCTGGGCCAAGGTGATGAACCTGGACCGTTTCGACATTCGCTGACCAATGGCGGAACCCGGGCATGACGCCCGGGTTCCGCCTGTCGGGCCGTCATCGACGTTGGACGGCACAAGGCCCCGTCGTCACGGGGCACCCGCTAGTGCTTGTGGGTCTTCTGGACAGCGGCCGCCAACAGGGCTGCACCAGCCGGCGACGGGTGGATGTTGCACGTCGACGGCGTAAGCCGGATCAGGAGCCCCGCGGCGCAGGTGTCGCCGCCGTAGGGTTTCGCCGCCCTTTCAAAGGCAGCGAAGCCGTCGGCGGCCGTGCCGCCAAACGACTTCGTGACATCAACGAGGACGGCGTCGATGGCGGAGATCGATCCGGTCACGGTGGGATCGCGGTAGTCAGTTGAGTAGTAGGTCACGGCGACGAACTCGCCGCGGTAGCCCTGTGCCCGCAGTGCCGAGTAAATGGTCGTGAGATTGGCTCGCAGCGTGTACAGGACGGGCCCCAGTCCGTTAGTGATGCAGCTGTTGACGTCACCGCCCAGGCCAACGCACTCGTCTTGCAGCATCAGCGCATCGTTCGCGCCGATCATGACCGAGACGAGCTTAGTTCGCGGGTTCGTCGCCAGGAAGTTCGTCGCGTAATCCAACTGGCTGCCTGTGTACGATTCGTGCAGGGCACCCACGTACTGACGGTAGTTCTGACATCCGTGGTCGGGCCGGGTCCCGGTGATCATACTGGTGCTGGTTTCACCGGGGCAGCTGGCGTTGGCCACCCTCAATTTTGGCCGCGCATAGTCGACCAGCAGCTCCGGGTAACCCACGAAAGCGCTGGGCGCAACACCGGGTGTGACCAGCAGTGGGTTGTACCCGAACGGCACCGAATCGCCCAGGGCGAGGTAGCTTTTGTGCGACGGGGAATCATCGTCACTGTGCGCTGAGGCCGGAACCAGGGGAACGAGCGCCAGCACGCATGCCAGTGCAGTACCAATCGCCGCAAGACGAACACTCGAGAATCGTCGCATCTGAACCTCCGTTTGAGCCCCGGAAGGACGACCCGTCGTGCCGGTGGTCCCCACGTGCATGCGAGTGCAGGCACACCAGAGGCTGGTGGGTCAGATCATCCACGCATCAGGTCGCTGCGTCAATGGCCGCGACCGAAACTGGACAAGGTGAGGCGATGCGGCAGTTTCTCGGACAAGGACGAGTCACCAGGTGCTGTCGCCGCGGATCACCACGTCGGAGCCGCCGTCGATGAACACGATCTGTCCGCACAGATGCGCATTCTCTTCGCTTGAGAGCCATGCCAACAGGTAGGCGGCCGACCGTGGCTCGAAGATCCCGTTCAGCGGCATGGGAACCATCTGCAGAATGGCTTCGCGCGCCTCCGTGGTTTGGATCAGGTCTGCCGTCATGGGCGTCACGACGATGCCGGGAGCCACACCATTGAGCGGAATTCCGGCACCGGCCCAATTCGCCGTCGCCGCGTTCCGGCGGATCCAGAGCGCGAGGGCGCGTTTCGTCGTGCCGTAGATCAACCCGCCTGTCTCGGCACCGCCCGCCTCAAGCACGGCGGCGCGGGCGAGCGCAGCCTCCTCGTTGTCGGCGGCAAACTCAGCGAGCAGCTCGTCGTCCGGCGGAAACAGCGAAGCCATCGAGGTGACGGCCAGGGCGCGGGGGGCAGCCGATCCCGCGAGCAGCGGGCGAAGCCCCTCAAGGGTAGCGATCGTGCCGAAGAAGTTCACCGCGGCGGTGGTCGCCGTGGGCGTGGCCAGTCCGGCTACGGCGAGAATGGCATCGATTCTGCCGCCACTGTGCGCGGACACCTGCTCCACGAGTTCGCGACGGCCGGCCTCCGTAGACAGATCGACGGCGATATCCGCATCGTGGATATCAACACCGATGACCTTCTCGCCACGTTCCTCGAGGAGTTCTTTGGTGGCCTTACCGATGCCGCTGGCGGCACCGGTTACGACGTAAGTTCGAGACATTGTGCTCAACCTCTCCGATTGTGGGTGACGATGAGAATACCCCCGTTAGTCTGAACCGTCGCGAAGTGCGAATGCCGCCCGCGCCGGCGGGACAGCACCACTACCGGCGCGGCCGGGCGAAGTTTTCGTAGCGTCGGCGCAGCACCAGCGCCGCACCCAGCGCGAAAACGAGCGCCGCGCCGAGCATCAGACGTACACCGATTGTGCCGGTCAGGCCCAGCTGGGGCGAGAGCACCGTGAGAGGGGCACTCACCTGCCGCGTCGACTCAAGATCGGTGAACCGCAGGGTGTGTTCGCCAACTTCGGCGGTTCCAGGAACCGTGACGCGGAGCACAATCATTCCCCGGGCATCCGCCGTGCCGGCCACGAGGAGCGTGGGCGTGGAGTGCAGCCACGCCTGCACGGTCTCACCCGGCCGGAATCCGGTGCCGGAAGCGGTGATCTCATCGCCCGCCTGCACGCGGTCCCGCGAGAGGATGAGCGAGAGGTCGACGTCCGCATGAGCGGCCCCATCAGCGTCCGGGGAGGCGTCGGGATCCGCCGGGTCGGCGGGATGCACCGGGTCGGAAGGAGTCTGGTCCGCCCCGTCCGTGGGGCTCACGAGTACCGCAACGCTCCGGGCCGGGATCGTAACGGTTCCCGTGGCGGAATCCCATTGGGTCGCCTTCACCACGTCATCGTGACCGTTCGCCTGAATCGCGGACAACTCGTAGTCCCGGCCGAGCAACGTGTTGACCTTCTGGCTAATCGCGTCGGGGCTGGCATTGAAAACTGCCAGCAGGCCATCCAGCGCCGGGTCCACGTCTGTGCCAATGAGATCGTCGACGCTCATCAGGATCAGTCCGGGTGCGGCGTCCGCGCCGCTGCCCGGGAACGAGACCTTCTGTCGGATGAGGTCGGCCGACCCCAGCCGGAGCAGCGAGTTGGCGTGCTTGAGCCGCAGCAGCTGGAGGGACTGGTCCGATGCCATTGCGATGTCAGCGGCAGACGGTTTGAGGGCCGGATTCTCCAGCAGTGGGGCCATGAGCGGCCACTTCTCTTTGTTCGACGCAGCCGATGGAAGGCCCACTCCAAAACCGTTGGTCTGGCCGCTTCAATCTATGGCATTGAACCAGTCACCCGAGTTGTAGCTGTCACGGTCGAGTGATTTCGACCGAAGCAGGTCGGTGCCGGCATGCCAGAACGAGGGGGTCTGTGCCAGTGCGACGGTGGCGAGGGACAGGGAATTCATGCGAACCCGGTCGGCCATCGATGTATCGACGGGAAGCTTGAACGCGAGAATATCGAAGAGCGTTTCATTGTCGTGCGCGTCCACGTAGTTGACGACCTCATCAGGTTCGTCGGCATACCCCGCCGGGGAACCGCGGTAATCCAGCTGGTCGCCTCTGGTGAGCGCACCATCCGCTGCCACGAAGCTGAAATCACGCAGATTGCCGGCCAGACCGAGTTTCACCAGGTCTGTCTGGTGTCCGAGGTCGGCCAGCGCTGTCTCTGTCGTGCCGTTGATCGGGTCGCCGTTCGGGTCGGTGCCAAGACCGGTACCGAAACCCTGTTGGAACGTCGACGATCCGTCGACGGGGCTGCCGCCGTGCACCGCGTCGCGCAGACGGTCATTGAACGTGCCGATACCGGTTCCACCGAGTTGACCCTGGCTTGCCTGCTCGAAGAGCGCATTCGCCGCGACCTCGCCGAAGTTCCACCCTTCCCCGTAGAGATAGATGGCGGAGCCGTCGATCCCATTCTCGGCGACGGTGAGCTCGTTAAGGGCCGTGCGCACCGCCAGCAGATTCTGCTTGGAATGGTGACCCATCAGGTCGAAACGGAAGCCGTCCACCCGGTACTGTTCGGCAAGCACGGCAACGGAGTCGACCATCAGCTTCTCGGCCAGGGCATGTTCTGTCGCCACGTTTTGACAGCAAGTCGATGTCTCGACCACTCCGCGGTCATTCAGCCGGTGGTAATAGCCAGGCACGACCTTGTCGAGAACTGACGTTGCCCCCTGCCCGCTCGCTGAGGTGTGGTTGTAAACCTCATCCAGCACCACCTGAAGACCGCTCGCGTGCAGGGCGCCCACCATCCCGCGGAACTCCGCCACGCGAGCACCGCCGTGCGGGTTCACCGCATAAGACCCTTCCGGGACCATGAAGTGGTACGGGTCGTATCCCCAATTGAACGCGTCTGTGTCGGCGACCGCGGCGATGCATGCCTGCTGCTCGCTGCTCGCCGGCCCGAAGGATGCAAGTTCACACGCGGGCTGGCCCTGCTGGGATCGGTCCTCCTCGATGGTCGCGATGTCGAAGCTGGGGAGCAGATGCACCGTGTTGAGCCCGGCTGCCGCGAGGTCTCGCAGATGGCGGGTTCCGTCGCTGTCGACACCGAAGGCGGCATAGGTTCCGCGAATGTTCTCCGGTACCGTTTCATCGGTGATCGAGAAGTCCCGCACGTGGAGTTCGTAAATGGCACGGTCAACCGCAGATTCGATCACGGGTGCGGGGGTGTCTTCCCAGAGGCCGGGCCGAAGGTCCGGATCATCGAGATCCACGACGACCGAGCGAGTGGAATTCACCGTCAGCGCGGTGGAATAGGGGTCGGTGACGAGATTGGTCTCTACCCTGTCGGTGGAGGGAACGTAGACCGTGACCTCGTAGAGGTATTCCCGGTCCTGCCAGTCGGCACCTCCGGTGACGGTCCAGGAGCCATCGGTCTGCAGATCTGCGGACACACGTTCCATCGTGTCGGCGTCGTAGAGCAGAACATCGACGTTCTGCGCGGTCGGCGCCCAGAGAGCCAGAGTGGGTCGATCGTCACGCCAACTGATCCCGAGGTCTCGCGCCGCCGCATCCGCTGCATAAAGATCGTCAAGAACGCCCGGCAGCTGAATTCCGGTGAGTGCGGTCACCGCGGAATCCGAGGCCGCGGATTGGGAAACCATGAGCTGACCCGTCAGGAGGTTTTTCGTCTCGGCTCGAGTGAGGTCTGCCGGATGCAGGGCAAGGAAACCCTTCAGAGCGGGGAAAAGTGTCAGCTGTTCGGCCGTCAACCCCGCGGGGTCGAACTCGAGGTTCGCCGCCGGACCCGGCGTGACGGAATCCTCGTCACGTCCAATGCCACCCGACGGAGCCGCGTGCAACGCCCAGCGAGTGTTCGTCGTCGTCGATCCCGCCGGTAGCAGCGCCGTCGGCCAGGCAATGGTGCTTTCGTCGATCCAGTGCGCCCGCGCCTCTCCGGTGCCGGGCAGGGGAGCATCGGCGGCGTCCACGGTGGTCAGGTGTGTTGCCGGGTCATAGCGGAAAACCACAGTGCTGCCGTCGGCGGTGCTGAACGCGAAATTCCCGCCGTCCGCTATACCGTCCTGGCCGTAGTTCTCCGCCCAACTCAGATTGTGAGCGACCTTGAATTCGTACGAACCGTCGGCGAGGGAATCCGTGCTCCACGTGAAAATGCCATCGCCGTCGACATCTTGAAGCCACGCTGCCAGGCAATCGGGTGCCCAGGCACCGGGGCACCCGACCTGATCCTGAAAAGAACCGGGGAGCGTGAGAATCGGTCCGTTCGCCGATGTCGTGGCGTAGTGCGTGATCGGGTCGTAGTAGAAGGTTATGGGGCCGCCGGCGGTCGTGTACGTGAGGTTTGCGCCGCCGTAAATGCCGGATGCGCCATAGTTCACGTCCCAATTGCCGTTGTACGCGACTTTGTACTCGTAGGTGCCGGCGGGGATATCGACGGTGCCGGAGTAGACGCCGTCTGCGCGCTTTGAGAGCGCGGCGGCCTCGCATCCCGGGGCCCAGTCTCCGGCGCAGCCCATGGCCGCGTTGTGGGTGCCCGGCACGGTCACGAGGTCGATGGCCGGCACCGAAGGTGAGCTCTCTGTGAGGACGACCGCATTCCCGACGGAGGCGAACGTGGATGCCCCCGCTCGCTGGCCGGCGGCGTCCGTGGAGATGGCGCGATATTCAATCAGGGTGCCGGGGGCTAGGTCCTGGGTGTCGTGGAAGACGCGCGGAGATCCGTCTTCAGCGGTGCCGAGCGGGGTGAAGTCCGGGGCGCCGGCGATGCGCCAGGCGAAGCTGGTTTCCTGCCAGACATTCGCGTCGACGACCGCACTGACCGGACTGACACCCGATATACCGGCCCCGGGAACCGGCGCGTTCACGGTGATTGCGGCGGCGGCGTCGGGGGCCGCAACGGGAATATTCGCGCGCAAGACCACCGTGCTGAGAGCCGGAACAGTGACGGATGCGAGGCCAGAGGCGTCACTCGTCGTTGCCGTTCCCCCGAGCAGGGGCTTGTACTCGGCACGGGGGGTCAGCGTCGTGATATCGACCGTCCTGGCTTCGGTGGAGTTGTTGAAGGCCACGAGGTGCTCAATCAGCTCTGTTCGATCGATGCGGGACACGGCGTAGATACCGGGGCCGTCATCAACGAAGCGCTCGATCTGAGCACCCTGATTGAGGGCCGGGGTGGTTCGGCGGAGTTCCGCGAGCTCGGCGATGTGCGTGTACATCGGAGCCGAGGTGTCGAATCTGTCGACCGAACCGGCGACTTCGCCGGTCACGAGCTTCTGGTTGGCGTAGGCGTCCACCTCGGTGGCGAATAGTGATTGACGGGCGTTCTTGTCTTTACCATCACCGGCCCCAGCGAAGCCCTGCTCATCTCCGTAATAGACGACGGGCTGCCCGCGGGTCAGGTACATGAGGTCATGGGCGAGTTGATCGCGTGCGAGGGGCGCGTCGGTGCCTTGCAGGGCATAGCCGATCCGACCCATGTCATGGTTACCGAGGAATGTCGGAAGGGCAGCGGCCGAGCTGTTCGGTGTCGTGTACATGTCGTCACCGGCATACAGATTTTTCAGCGTGGCGGCGGAGTTGCCCGCTGCGAATCCGGACGCGGCGGATTGAAAGGTGAAGTCCAGCACGGAGTTCATGTCGGTTTTGCGCACGTACGGTGACAGCTGTGCCGGGTCTGCGTCATAGACCTCGGCGAACATGAAGAAGTCGGGCTTGCCGACCGAATGTGCGTAGTCGAGCACCGCCGTGGTCCACTGCTCCCAGAAGTCGAAATTAACGTGTTTGACCGTGTCGATCCGGAAACCGTCGATGCCCAGGTCGACCCAATCCTTGTAGACGTCGACGAATCCGTTGACGACGCGCGGGTGCTCCGTCATAAGGTCGTCGAGCCCGTCGAAGTCGCCCTCGGTCACGGATTCCCCCGACCACGTTGAGTTACCCCGATTGTGGTAGAGCGTGGGGTCATTGAGCCAGGCCGGTACCTTCGCATCCGTTTCGGCAGCCGCTACGGTCGGCGTGTAGGCGAAAGAACTCGTCGGATCGAGATCTGGAAAGCCCGCGGCCGTGTCAGCAGCGGCAAAATCGCCCGGCGAGAAGGTGTTGCCTGCGGCGTCACGATAGGGGGATGAAGCCTGGTCGATGTAGCCGTACTCGCCCTCGGCGTAGTCGATCACATCGGCCGTATGGTTGGTGATGATGTCGAAGTAGACCTTGATGCCACGAGCGTGGGACTCCTCGATGAGGGCTTCGAGCTCGGCGTTCGTGCCGAGGTGAGGGTCAATCTGCGTGAAGTCCGTCACCCAATACCCGTGGTAACCGGCGGAGGCGGTGGCGCCTGAACCTTGGACCGGCTTGTTGGTGAAGCTCGGCGTGAGCCAGAGTGCAGACGTGCCGAGGCCGTCGATGTAGTCCAGCTGCGACCTCAGGCCAGCGATGTCACCGCCGTTGTAGAAGCCCTCATTCCGTGGATCGAATCCACTCTTCAGCGGGTCGGTGCCGAGCCCAGCCGTGTTGTTGGCGGTGTTGCCGTCTGCGAAGCGGTCGGTCATCACAAAATAGAACTGCTCATCGCTCCCCGCCTGGCGTACCGGTGCGGCGACGAGCGAATCGTCCTGCTCGCTATAGCTGGCACGCAGGCCGAGTGGTTCAAGGGCGACTCGTTGGAGGGTGTCGTCGTAGGTGACGCGCAGGGTCTGGTCCCCGGCGAGTGTCAGCGGGATGTTGTCCCCGCCGCCGTTGAGACCGTACGCCTCGTCGAACGATCCGTCGATCACGACCTTGTACTCGTAGGTACCGGCCGGAAGCGTGAACTCGGCGGCGTAGACGCCGGCCACGCCAGTGGGGGCCAAGACGGTATCGCTACACTGCGCCATCCAGTCGTCGGTGCAGCCGATTTCGGTCTGCAAATCGCCGACAAGAGTCGCGGTGCGGTCGGCGGCCAGCGCAGCAACCGACGGCAGCCCCGCCAGCGCGGAGCCGACGAATGCCGCGATCGTGAGCGTGGCGAGCACGCGGGACAGTCGAGCGCTGACGGTCATCTTTGACTCCTGGCTGGTTGTGCGGTGGGCGAACCTCACCACAAGCTAGCAGCGGGACCAATGATCGTGCAAGCGCTTACATCCCTGTGTGCTCGATCAATTTTGACTATGCAAGCGTTTCCAAGGTGGGCGGCACGAAAGGGTCGGGGCGGAATCGATAACCCACGCCGGCTTCGGTCAGCAGGTAGCGGGGCCGTGTCGGCTCCGGCTCGAGCTTCTTGCGTAGTTGCGCCACGTAGATGCGCAGAAAACCGGAGTCCGAGGTGTCATGGGGGCCCCAGACATCGGTCAGGAGACGTTCTCGGGTCACCAGCCGCCCGGGATTGCGGAGTAGAAGAGAAAGGATCCGCCACTCCGTTGGCGTGAGCCGGATGACCTCATCAGGATCCTGACCGGCACACGCTATCCGCCGGGCCGACAGGTCAACCGCTAAATTCCCGATCATCACAATGGGCCCATCCGCTTCTGAAGGGACCCGCCTGGTGAGAGCCCGGATCCGTGCCAGAAGATCGTCGATGGAAAAGGGCTTCGAGACATAGTCATCGGCGCCGCTCTTCAGCGCCAGGATCTTGTCGGCCGCCCCCGCGCGCCCGGAGAGCACAAGAATGGGTATCTGGGTCCAGCCACGGAGCGCGACGATCACCTCCATCCCGCTGAGCTGGGGCGTGCCCAGATCAAGCATGATGAGATCGGGATTCTCCGCAATTGCCGCGTCGAGGGCCGAGGCCCCGTCGTGCGCCGTGATGAGATCGTACCCGCGTGCGCCCAGTGTGATGCGCAGTGCACGGAACAGCTGGGGGTCATTCTCGACAATCAGGATTTTCACCGTGTCTCCTCGCCTGATCTCGCGGCCCCGGAATTCGCGTCAGGGACTTCCGGCAGGGTGATGACCACGGTGACTCCGCCGCCCGGAGTCTCTTCTGCGTCCAGAGTGCCACCCATGCCCTCCACGAATCCCTGCGACACCGCCAGGCCGAGTCCAGGGCCGAGTCCTACGCCCGCTCCGTTCTCGGTGTCTCCGCCGCGCTGAAAGGGGATGAAAAACTCATGGCCCCGCTGCACGGTGATTCCCGGCCCCGCATCACTGATGCTGATTCTCACGTTTCCGGCGGACGTGCTCGCCGAGACACGCACGCGAGTATCGACCGGTGCATAGAGGATGGCGTTGGACATGATGTTTACGACCACGCGCTGCAAGAGTCCCTCATCGGCCGTGACCCGGGGCAGATTCACGGGAAGGGCGAGATCCATGTTCAGGGGGCCGAGGTCGAGGTCGTCGAGGGCCGCCAGAACAACGTCCACCACATCTACGGGCCCGAGTGACACGGTGAGGGCGCCCCCCTCCAGTCGGCCGATATCGAGCAGGTTCGTCACGAGCGCGGCCAGTGAGTCCAGGCTCTCCGCTGCGGTGGCCAGAAGTTCCTCACGGTCGCCCTCTGAGAGGATGACATCTGTCGCGCGAAGCCCGGTCACTGCGGCGGTCGCGGCCGCGAGTGGGCGGCGGAGATCATGCCCTACTGCCGTGAGCAGCGTGCTGCGCAGCCGATCGGCCTCGGCCAGGGGTTCGACGTCCCGCGCCGTCTGCGCAAGCAGGTTGTGCTCGAGCGCCGCATCGATCTGGGCCACGATGACAGTGAGGAGCCGTCGTTCCGACGCGGCGAGGTCCGCACCGTACAGTTCAAGCACTGCCCGAGAGCCGACGGCCATGCTCGTCATCTGGTCGGCCCCAGTGGGCTCTCCGTCAGTATGAAGGATGACCCCGGCCTGAGTCCGCAAACGAACACCGCTCAGATGGAAGGCCTCTCTCGTGCGCGCGACGAGCGCCTGCAGGGCATCTTCACCGCGCAGCACACTCCCGGAGATGGTGGCGACCAGCTCCGATTCCGCGGCCGCGCGCCGCGCAGCGCGCGAACGGCGCGCTGCCTGGTCCACAACAAAACTCACGAGGGCGGCAATGACGATGTACAACGCGAGGGCCAGCAGTTGCCGGGGATCAGCAACAGTAATCGTGTACAGCGGGGCGACAAAGAAGAAGTTCAGGGTCAGACCGGACAGTAGCGCCGCGAACAGGGCCGGCCCCATGCCGCCGACGAGAGCCACGACGACCACGAGAAGCTGAAACGCCAGCACATCACTCGTGAGGGAATTGTCCGACCGCACGGCAACGAGGAGCCAGGTCAGCAGCGGGCCACCGATAAGTGCCACGGCAAAGCCCGCCAAGCGTCGAGCGGGGGAAAGCGTACCGCTCAATCGGGGAAGGACGAAACGGCTGCCCGCCGCAGCGTGATTGACGACATTGACGTCAATGTCGCCGGAATCTCGGATGACGCTGGCCCCGATGCCGGGCCCGGTCAGCGCGCTGAGGAGCCAACTACGACGGCTCTCGCCGATCACAAGCTGCGTGGCATTTGCGGCCTGGGCGAAATCAACGAGTGCGCGCGCCACATCGTCACCGACCACCTGATGAAAGGTGCCTCCGAGTCGTTCGACGAGAGCGCGTTGAGTGGCCAGGTCACCCGGACGACCATGGCGCAGGCCGTCCTGGCTGGTCACGTGCACGGCCAGGAGTTCGCTGCCGGCCGTTCGCGTCGCAATCCGAGCCCCGCGGCGGAGCAGGGTGACCCCTTCGCCGCCGCCCGTCAGGCCCACGACGACCCGCTCCCGAGCCTCCCATTTGCTGCTGATGCCGTGCTCGGCGCGGTAGGCCTGCAGCGCGGTGTCCACTTCGTCGGCCAGCCACAGCAGGGCGAGTTCCCGCAACGCCGTGAGATTACCGAGTCGAAAGTAGTTCGACAGCGCAGCGTCGACTCGATCGGCTGCATAGACGAGGCCTTCTGCTACGCGTTGCTGAAGAGATTCCGGCGCCAGATCGATGACCTCGATCTGGTCGGCGGTGCGCAGTACGGTATCGGGCACGGTTTCGCGTTGCGTCACGCCAGTTATCTGCTGCACGACGTCATTGAGCGACTCGATGTGTTGGATGTTGACCGTGGATATCACGTCTATGCCCGCTTCCAGCAGGTCCTGGATGTCCTGCCACCGCTTAGCATGGGCAGAACCCGGTGCATTCGTATGAGCCAGCTCATCGACGAGGGCGATTTCGGGATTCCTGGCGAGTACGGCCTGGGTATCCATCTCACCGAGGGTGACGGATCGATGGGACATCGTCTTGCGGGGCACGACCTCGAGTTCGTCCAGCATGGCTGCCGTGGCTGCGCGATCGTGGGTTTCCAAGAGCGCCACGACAACGTCGCGGCCCTCATCGCGCAGTCGTTTGCCTTCCTCGAGCATCGTGTATGTCTTTCCGACCCCCGGGGCAGCGCCGAGGAGCACCCGTAACCGTCCGCGTTTCATTGCTACCTCTCCAACGCCGAGAGTGCCAGGTTGAGCTCCAGGACATTAACCGTCGGTTCGCCGAGGAATCCGAGGTCCGGTCCCTGGATTCTCGACTCGACGAGTTGCTCGACCTGTGTCAGGGACAGGCCGCGCGCCGCTGCGACCCTGTTGGCTTGCAGTCGTGCGTAGGCCGGACTGATGTGCGGGTCGAGCCCCGAAGCGGATGCGGTGAGCGCATCCACCGGGACCGATTCCGGCGGTACGCCGTTGAGCTCCGCGATCTGCTGGCGGCGGGAGTTGATCGTGGACACGAGGTCGGCGTTCTCCGGGCCGAGGTTACTGCCGCCCGATGCCGCGCCATCGTAGCCGCCTGCAGAGGGGCGCGGCTGGAACCACTCGGGCCGGGGGACACCCCGGGCATCGGTGAAAGATTGCCCGAGGAGGCTCGATCCCCGGGTTGAGCCCTCAACGACAATGAGTGACCCGTTGGCTTGTGCGGGCAGAGCGATCTGGCCGAGCACCATGATGGTGAGCGGGTAAACAATACCGAGTATGGCGGTCAGAACAAGCACGGCCCGGACGGCAACCCAGTACTGACGTGCGGAGGTTCGAAGTGCGGTCATAGTGCGCGTCGATTCTGACTAGAAGCCGGGGATCAGCATGATGAGGAGGTCAAGCATCTTGATGCCGAGAAACGGCACAATCATGCCACCGAGTCCATAGACCAGCAGGTTGCGGCCGAGAACGCTGGACGCCGAGGCGGGGCGGTAGGACACGCCACGAAGGGCGAGAGGTATCAAGGCCACAATGATGAGCGCGTTGAAGATGACGGCGGACAGGATCGCGGAGGCGGGGGAGTGCAGTCCCATGATGTTGAGAACGGAAAGTCCGGGAAATACACCGGCGAACATCGCCGGGATGATGGCGAAGTACTTGGCGAGGTCGTTGGCGATCGAGAACGTGGTCAGGGCCCCGCGCGTGATGAGCAGCTGTTTGCCGATCCGCACGATGTCTATGAGCTTCGTGGGGTCTGAGTCCAGGTCGACCATGTTGCCGGCTTCCTTGGCGGCAGACGTGCCTGTGTTCATGGCCACGCCCACATCAGCCTGGGCCAGAGCCGGCGCGTCGTTGGTGCCGTCTCCGGTCATCGCCACGAGGCTGCCCCCTGCCTGCTCACGGCGGATCAGGGCGAGTTTCTGCTCGGGCGTTGCTTCCGCGAGAAAGTCATCGACGCCGGCCTCGGCCGCGATCGTCTTCGCGGTCAGCGGGTTATCGCCGGTGACCATGATCGTGCGGATCCCCATCGCTCGAAGCTCGGCAAAGCGTTCGGCGATGCCCTCCTTCACGATGTCCTTGAGGTAGATGACACCGAGCAGGTGACGGGTTCCCTGGACCGTCGCGGTCGCCACGACAAGTGGAGTGCCCCCCTGCGTGGAGATGCGATGTACATGCTCCGCAAGGTCGGCCGCACTTTCGGGGTCGACCCGGCTGGTCTCTTCGATCCACGCCTGCACCGCCGATCCAGCACCCTTGCGAACAGCGGAACCGTCTGACGCGTCAACGCCGCTCATGCGTGTCTGAGCCGTGAACGGAACCGTTATTCCGTCTATGGCAGGGTCGATGTGTCCGAGCTGCGACGCCAGGTCGAGGATGGATTTCCCTTCGGGAGTGGGGTCGCCGAGCGACGCGAGAATGGCCGCTTCGATGAGCCTGTTCGCCGTCACGCCGCTCAGTGGGACGAACTCGGCGGCACGGCGATTGCCGTAGGTGATGGTACCCGTCTTGTCGAGGAGGAGTGTCGTCACGTCCCCCGCCGCCTCCACGGCGCGACCGGACAGGGCCAGCACATTGCGTTGCACCAGCCGATCCATCCCAGCGATCCCGATGGCCGACAGCAGCGCCCCGATCGTGGTGGGAATGAGGCAGACGAGCAGAGCGATCAGCACCGGAAGACTGACGGCGGCGGCAGAATACCCGGCCAGCGGGTTGAGGGTGATCGTCACCACCAGGAAGATGATGGACAGGCTGGCCAGGAGGATATTGAGGGCGAGCTCGTTGGGTGTCTTCTGCCGGACGGCCCCTTCGACGAGCGCGATCATGCGATCCACGAACGTCTCGCCTGGCTTACTGGTGATCTGCACCAGGATTCGGTCCGACAGCACCCGTGTGCCGCCCGTGACGGCGCTCCGGTCACCGCCGGATTCTCGAACCACGGGAGCGGATTCTCCGGTGATGGCGGATTCGTCGACCGAAGCGATACCCCAGACGATGTCGCCGTCGCCGGGAACGAGATCCCCGGCCACCACCACAACCACGTCTCCGAGTCGGAGTTCAGCCGATGAGATGACCTCTGTGACCCCGCTCGGGGAGCCCACCACGTCCGCGGCGGGATCGGTCTCCGCGTCATAGGCCAGGAGGCGACGGGTCAGGGTACTCGTTCGAGTCTGCCGCAGGCTGTCAGCCTGCGCCTTTCCCCGCCCCTCGGCCACGGACTCGGCGAGGTTGGCGAAGACCACCGTCAGCCAGAGCCAGATCGTGATCGCCCAGGTGAAGGATGGGGGCACAGGCGTGCCGCCGGAAGGTGCCGATCCGCCCAGCAACGGTTCGACGACGGCCAGTATCAGGGTGAACGCCGCGCCGACCTCGACGATGAACATGACGGGATTTCGCCACATTTGGCGGGGGTCGAGCTTGCGCAGCGCCCCCGGGAGCGCACGCACGAATTGCCGCGGTCCCAGAGTTCCTGGACGGCCCGCGGAGGGCGACGATGCTGCGTGAGTGCTCGGAGCGGGGGCGGATCGTCCGAACGAGACGAGTGTCTTCATGACTAGTTCAGTCCTTCCGCCAGAGGACCCAGTGCGAGTGCGGGAAAGTAGGTCAGTGCCGTGACGATGATGGTGACACCCAGAAGCAGTCCCACAAATTGGGGACCGCTCGTCGGCAGCGTTCCCGCGGTGCGGGGCACGGTCTCCTGGGCGGCAAGAGCGCCGGCGAGTGCCAGGACGAGCACAATCGGAAGGAAGCGGCCGACCAGCATTGCCACACCGAGAGTGGCGTTGAACCACGGGGTGTCGGCGTTGAGACCGGCAAATGCCGATCCGTTGTTGTTTGCTGCGGAGGTGAAGGCGTACAAGACTTCCGAGAGCCCATGCAAACCCGGATTGAGAATCGACCGGGCCTCGACATCCACTCGCACGCTCGGGATCGCGAAGCTCAGGGCGGTACCGACCAGAACCAGCGTCGGCGTCACCAGTATGTACAGACTCGCGATTTTGATTTCCCGAGGCCCGATCTTCTTGCCCAGATATTCGGGCGTCCTGCCCACAAGCAGGCCGGCCACGAAGACCGCGATGACCGCGAGAATGAGCATGCCATACAGGCCAGAACCGGTGCCGCCAGGGGCGATCTCGCCGAGCATCATGTTCAGCATCGTGAACATCCCCCCGAGCGCGGTGTACGAATCGTGCATGGAATTGACCGCGCCCGCGGAGGTCAGGGTGGTCGCGGTGGCGTACAGCGCCGACCCGGCGACCCCGAACCGCATCTCTTTGCCTTCGAGGGCGCCCCCCGCGGCTGCGGGCGCGCTGCCGGCGCCGGCCGACTCCAGCAGGGTGAGCGCGGTCAGCGAGACGACGAAGATCGTGGCCATGGTTGCGAGAATCGCATATCCCTGTCGGCGGTCACCGATCATTGTGCCGAAGGTGCGGGGCAGGCTCACGGGGATGGCGAGCATCAGCACAAGCTCGAAGAGGTTCGTCCAGGGCGTGGGATTCTCAAATGGATGTGCGGAGTTGGCGTTGAAGAATCCGCCGCCGTTCGTGCCCAGGAGTTTGATGGCCTCCTGAGAGGCGACTGGTCCACCGGGGATGGACTGCGTGGCTCCGCTCGCCGTGGTGACGTCGGTGAAGCCGACGAGGTTCTGAATCACGCCGCCCGTGATGAGCACGATCGCAGCGACACCGGCCACAGGCAACAGAAGCCGCAGAATGCCTCGCGTAAGGTCTACCCAGAAGTTTCCGATCGTGCCCGTGCGGCGGCGGGCGAAACCTCGGATGAGCGCGATTGCTACGGCGATGCCGACGGCCGAGGACACGAAATTTTGAACGGCAAGCCCGACGAGTTGAACGGTGTAGCCCATCGTGACGTCGGGGGAGTACGACTGCCAGTTCGTGTTTGTCACGAAGGAAATGGCTGTGGTGAAGGACAGACCTTCCGGAATAGCGGAAAACCCCAGGGAATAAGGAAGAACGGCCTGAAGACGCTGAATCGCGTACACGAACAGGACCCCGACGAGAGAAAATGCCAGGACACTTCGCGCGTACGACGGCCACGTCTGCTCCGAACGGGAATCCACTCCGATCACCCGATAGAAGCCGCGCTCGATCGCGAGGTCGCGGACAGAACCGTAGATGACGGCCATGTATTCACCGAGCGGACGATGCAGGATCGTGAGGACGGCGATGAGGGTCACGATCTGTGCGAGGGCCAGAACCATCAAAACCACTCTGGTTTCACGAGGGCCACGACGAGATAGACCACGGCACCGATGGCCAGGACTGCGGCTGCGGCGGACAAGATCATCACAGCTTTGCGGCTCCCCGAACGGCGAGGAAGAGCATGACAAAGACGGCGATCACGCCGACGACGCAAATGAAATCCATCACGCATTGATTAGATACCGGTCATCGCGAATCCGCAGGAGTTCTCACGAATTCTTCACGGCTTTCGCGAAATTCCTCCCGTCGCCATAGGCAACCTGCCGAGCACGGGCTACATTGTCAGCGCGCTCTGAATCGACGTTTGGAGGCGGTGGCCGTGATATTTAAGAATCGACGCGAGGCCGGCAGATTGCTGTCCGAGCGCTTGGCCGAGCTGGAACTCTTTGAGCCCATAATCTACGCGCTGCCACGAGGCGGGGTGCCGGTAGCCGTGGAAGTAGCGCGAACGCTCGCCGCGCCACTTGATGTGTTGATCGTTCGCACGATCGGCGCGCCAAGAAACCCCGAGGTCACGGTCGCTGCCGTGGTGAACGGAGAGCGCCCCGCCCTGGTGCTCAACTCGGATACCTTCGCTGTGACGGGCGGTGATGAGGTCGCCCTGGAGCGCGCGAAGGAGCTGCAGGTGGCTGAGGCAGAACGCCGGCACCGGCTCTTCATGGGGCCCCGCCCCGCGCTTGACCCTGCCGGCCACGTCGCCGTTGTCATTGACGACGGTGTGGCCACGGGAGCCACTGCTCGCAAGGCTCTGGCCGGACTCCGCGCGCAGGGCGCCGGCACAACGGTGTTGGCGGCTCCTGTGGCCGCCGCGTCTGCCGCTCTTGACCTTCAGGACGTGGCCGACATCGTCGTGGTCTTGCACGCCCCGGACGATTTCTGGGCCGTCGGACAGTTCTACTCTGACTTCCACCAGCTCAGCGATGAAGAGACGTCCGACGCGCTGCGTCATACCTGGGACACCAGGTGACACAGGCAATGACGGGGCGAGGCACAATTGACTGGTGTATCAACTTGTCTCCGAGGTCGGCCCCGACACCGTCGCAGTGACCGGGTTGGACGCCGCTGGCTCTCCTCTCGGGCTCCCACGCACACTCACGCTGCGTGAATTCCGTATCTTCGTCGTCGACAGCGAACCAGCGGGCCCCCGGTGGGTATGGGAAGACACGGCGCGGATCTACCCGAAACTTCTTCGCCACGAAATCCGAGTGCAGCGATGCCATGACCTTCGACTCTGCCATGTCATCCTGCGGAACTCGGCGCTGACGGCTCACAGCGACATCGGTCGTGGCGCCCCCGGACCGTTCGATGAAGTCCTCTCGCTGGACCGGCCCGAGGGAACGGGTCCCGCCCTCTTCGAACTGATGGACGTCGGCACCTCCGATGCCGCTGCATCCACGGGCCTTCTCGACGAATTCCTGCTTCAACTGCGCGCCGTGTCCGGTTCCGAGCAACCGGGCCGAATTCGGCTCTTGTTGGCCGCTGAATCGGCGGGAGCGCTGATCGCGGCCGAGATGACCCACGCCGGACTCCCGTGGAGATCAGACATTCACCATGACTTGTTGACCCGAGAACTCGGGGCGAGAGTCGCACCGGGAACTCGACCGGAGCGCCTGGAGGGACTGGCCTCCCGGGTGCGGCTCGAGTTGGGTGATGCCCTGTTGAACCCGGATTCTTCGACCGAACTGCTCCGGGCGCTTCAGCGCGCCGGACTTGCTGTGACGTCCACCCGAGCCTGGGCACTCAAGGACCTGTCTCATCCGGTGATCGAGCCGCTCTTGCTCTATAAGAAGTTGTCTCGACTGCTCACCGCCAACGGCTGGACCTGGATGGAAGCCTGGACGAGCGCGGGCCGTTTTCGCCCGGAATATCTCCCGGGCGGGGTCGTGACGGGAAGGTGGGCGGCCCGTGGAGGTGGCGCACTGCAGCTCCCCAAGCAGATTCGTGGCGCCGTTGTTGCGGACCCCGGGTGGAAACTCGTTGTGGCGGATGCCGCCCAGCTCGAACCTCGCATACTGGCGGCGCTCTCGGCCGACCTCAGCATGGCGGCAGCGGGGAGGGGCACCGATCTCTACGCCGGGATCGTGGCGAGCGGTGTGGTCGAGACTCGGGACCACGCCAAGGTCGCCATGCTTGGAGCCATGTATGGTGCGACGACGGGAGAAAGCGGTCGGCTCTTACCGCGATTGGCCGCCGCATACCCTCGCGCGATCGCGCTGACGGAGACGGCTGCGCGGGCCGGTGAGCGGGGTGAGAGCGTCACAACGAGGCTGGGCCGCTCTTCGCCTCCGCCCAGCGCTGCGTGGCACGCCACTCAGGCGAAGGCTTATGATTCCGGGGCTACGGCCGGTGATGAAAGCCGAGCCCGCAGTCAGGCCAGAGACTGGGGTCGTTTCACTCGCAACTTCGTCGTTCAGGGGAGTGCCGCCGAGTGGGCCTTGTGTTGGATGGCCGAAATACGCCGGGAACTCCAAACGCTCCACGCCGTCCGGGACGGATTCGCCACCGCCCCACATCTGGTCTTCTTTCTGCACGACGAGGTGATCGTGCACACGCCGGAGGGTCTCGCCGACCGGGTCGAGTCCATTATCGTGGAGGCGGCCGCGACCGCCGGACGGTTGTTGTTCGGGGACTTTCCCGTGGACTTCATGTTGACTACGGCAACCGTGGACAACTACGCCGCAGCCAAATAGACCGGGCTGGTGCGTGTCGATGCCCAGGGAACAGCGCACGGATTTGTGATCAGTGCGGCTTCCTGACAGACGAAATCCCCTGTCAAGAAGCGAAACTACAGCGGTTCCGCAACCCGTGCGCGAAATACGCCGTTTCGGTGGCTTCACAAGATGGGTCCGCAACAATCTAGTTACATTTCGCGGCCCCTACTGCCGCTCAACCCAGCACGTCTCGAACGTGCGCGCCTCAGAAGGGCTGACTCCCGCACGCCGGAGGTCCCACAGCGAGAACCGTGGGTCCTCCGGGGGATGCCGCCGTTCATGACCACACACTTCACTTTCGCCGTTGTGGATTGGCAGGCAGGTGGGGCATAATGCACGTAGCGGCAGCAGTGTCGTTGATTCGTTCCGAGGTCGTTGGGGAAGACGCGCCTCACAGGAACGGAGAGAAATGATGGTTGCAAGACAAACCCGTCGGGCACCGACCGCACGGGGTGTGCTCTATGTGCACTCCTCACCCCGTGCGCTGTGTCCACACATTGAGTGGGCCGCTGGACGTGCCCTCGGAGAGGCTGTGAACTTTGACTGGGCCGACCAGCCCGTACTCAAAGGCTCCCAGCGCGCCGAATACTACTGGGAGGGTGAGCGAGGAACTGGAGCAGCGCTTGCGTCTGCCCTCCGCGGTTGGGAGCACTTGCGGTTCGAGGTGACCGAAGATGCCGGACTGGGCACTGACGGTGGTCGGTGGTTGAACACTCCTGACCTCGGCATTTTCTACGCGCAGACCGACACAGCGGGAAACATTGTCATCGCCGAGGATCGCATCCGGTACGCCATGGACGTGGCGGGCGCGAATGCCGTGGAGCTTCACCGGGAACTGCGCCTCGCGCTCGGTCAGGCGTGGGATGACGAACTCGAGCCGTTCCGCCATGCCGGTGATTTCAACGCTGTCGTGTGGCTGCACGAGGTGGGATGAGCGTCCGCGCTCAGACACAACAATGCCCCGACCGGTTTACGATCGGGGCATTGTTGTGTGTGGAGCGGGCGGACTACACCGAGCGGAACGCGACGACGGCGTTGTGCCCACCGAATCCGAAGGAGTTGCTGAGAGCCAGCAGGTCTCCGGCCGGCAGGGCACGCGGCTTCGTCACCACATCCAGGGGAATCGTCGGGTCCTGATCGTTCAGGTTGATCGTGGGGGGAGCCGTTCTCTCCGCCAACGCCTTCACCGTGAAGAAGGCTTCGAGCGCACCGGCACCGCCGAGGAGGTGGCCGGTTGACGCCTTGGTGGCCGAAACTGGGATCCCGTCGAGCAGGTCACCGAAAACGCGACGCAGTGCGTTGTATTCTGCGATGTCGCCGACCGGCGTGCTTGTGGCGTGGGCGTTGATGTGGGACACATCAGACAGCTCGGCCCCCGCGTTCTTGACGGTGGTGATCATGGCGCGTGCCGCGGCGGAACCCTCGGGATCCGGCGCGGTGATGTGGTACGCGTCGCTGTTCACGGCGCCACCGACAAGCTCCGCATAGATTCGTGCTCCGCGAGCCTTGGCGTGTTCCTCGGTCTCGATCACCAGGGCAGCTGCACCCTCGCCGAGAACGAAGCCGTCGCGTGTCACGTCGTAGGGTCGGCTCGCAGCGGCCGGGTCGTCGTTGCGGGTCGACAGCGCGTGCATCGCCGCAAAGGAGGCGATGGGTAGCGGATGGATGGCCGCCTCGGACCCGCCGGCGATCACGACATCCGCGAGTCCGGCCTGAAGGCGGTTGTAAGCGTTGACCAGCGCCTCGGTGCTGGATGCACACGCCGACACCACAGTGGTGATTCCCGCTCGAGCGTGCAGGTCCATTCCGACAGCGGCTCCAGGCCCATTCGGCATGAGCATGGGCACGGTCATGGGCAGAACACGACGCGGTCCACGCTCGCGCAGGGTATCCCAGGCATCGAGGAGGGTCCACACTCCGCCGATGCCGGTGGCCCAATCCACGGCGACGCGTTCCGGCTCAACCTCCGGCAATCCGGCATCCGCCCACGCTTCACGTCCGGCGATCAGTGCAAACTGGCTCGAGGGGTCCAGACGCTTCACCTCGAAACGCTCCAGCACAGTGTTGGTGCGCACTCTCGCCTGCGCCGCAAAGGTCACCGGGATCTGCGTTTCGGCAACCCAGGCCTGTTCGAGCGTGGTGGCGCCCGATTCTCCGGCCAGCAAGGCCGTCCAGGTGTCGGTTGCTGTTCCGCCGAGCGGCGTAGTCGCACCGATACCGGTGATAACAATTTTCTTGGTCATAAGTCAACTCTCCATGGAACGACAAACCTGAGGCCCTCACGAGCTCGCGTCACGCTAGTCGCGAACGCGGCGGTGCTGGCACAATGGCGCAACCTCTGAGCAGGCCGGTCGACGGGTGTCGGCCGGCCTGGTCTCAGGCAGGTGTTCTAGGCCTGGGCCTTCACAATGAAGTCGACAGCGTCGCCGACGGACTTGAGGTTCTTGACCTCTTCGTCGGGGATCTTCACGTCGAATTTTTCTTCGGCGTTGACAACGATGGTCATCATCGAGATGGAATCGATGTCAAGGTCATCGGTGAACGACTTGCCGAGTTCAACCGTGTCGGTTGCGATTCCGGTCTCGTCGTTGATGAGCTCGGCCAGGCCGGCAAGAACTTCTTCGGTAGACAATGCCATTATATTTTCTCCTTGGGGGGTTGACTCGGTTGACCGAGACCTAGTTTAGAGGGAATGGGGGTATGAAGCGGACAGTCGGGGCCGAGGCCGCCGCTCGTCCTACGGCAGCACGACCACTTGGGCGCCGAACACCAGTCCTGCTCCGAAGCCGATCTGGAGGGCTAGGCCTCCGCTGAGCTCCGGGTGCTCCTCGAGTAGACGGTGGGTTGCCAGGGGGATGGAAGCGGACGAGGTGTTGCCGGTTGTGGCCACGTCACGGGCGATGATGACGGATTCCGGAAGCTTGAGTTGCTTCGCGAATTCGTCGATGATGCGCATGTTGGCCTGGTGAGGGATGAAAGCATCGAGTTGGTCGCTCGTGATCCCAGCCTCGACGAGCGCCTTCTTCGCAACCTTTGCCATGTCCCAGACGGCCCAACGGAAGACCGTCTGACCTTCCTGACGAAGCGTGGGCCATTCGGATTCTCCACGCCGGTACTCCTGAAGGGAGTGATTGGTAGAAATGGCGTCGGCCTTCGAACCGTCGGAGCCCCAGACGGTTGGGGAGATTCCCGGGAAGTCGCTCGGGCCGATGACGACGGCCCCGGCCCCGTCACCGAGCAGGAACGAAATGCTCCGATCGGTGGGGTCAACCAGGTCGGACAGCTTCTCAGCACCGATGACGAGCGCGTAGTGAGCCGCTCCGGCACGAATCAGGCGTCGGCCTGGGCGATTGCGTACGCGTAGCCGGCACAGGCGGCGTTCACGTCGTAGGCCGCTGCCGGATTGGCCCCGACCCGATCCGCCACGACGGCTGAAATCGACGGCGTTTGCCGTGAATTGCTGATTGTCGCCACGATGACGGCATCGATGAGGGCGGGGTCAATGCCGCTTCTCTCGATGGCCTCTCGGGCCGCATCCGTGGCCAGGTCGACGGCGTCGATCTCCTGGCTTGCTCGGGTACGACTGATGATCCCGGTGCGTTGCTGAATCCACTCGTCGGAGGAATCAATGGCCTCAACGAGCTCGTCGTTGGTAACCACCCGGTCGCCGCGCGCGGCGCCGACGGAGAGGATACGGGTGTACTGCGGTCCCTGGGACTGCTGGAGCGTTGGCTTACTCATTCATCTCTCTCTAACTCGTAACTGCGTGCAGTGTGATTCATGGCTGCTGGTCGATCATCTCGAACGCTGCCGGCAGGTCATCGGGCGTCTTGATGGCGACGCTCGGCACTCCTTTGAGCCCGCGTTTTGCAAGGCCGACGAGGGCGCCCGCGGGCGCGACTTCGATGATCCCTGTCACGCCGGCCTCGGCAAAGGAATGCATGCACATGTCCCACCGTACTGGCGAGGAGACCTGGCCCACGAGCAGGTCAACGAAGTGCGCTCCATCGGAAACGGTGGATCCCGAAGAGTTCGACCAGATCTGCATCGTGGGGGCGTGTGATTGGAGCGAGGCGGCGACCGCGGTGAGATGAGGGACTGCCGGGCGCATGTATCGGGTGTGAAACGCCCCGGCTACCTGCAGGGGGATGACACGCGCTCGCGCCGGAGGGTTGGCTGCGAGTGCTGCGAGTGCATCCAGCGCGCCGGCGACGACGATCTGGCCCGCGCCATTGAAGTTTGCGGCTTCGAGGTCGAGCTCGGCAAGCTGCTCCAGCAGTGCGGCCTCATCGGCGCCGACGACGGCACTCATTCCGGTGGGTTCGAGCCCCGCGGCACTCTGCATGGCGAGACCGCGTTCACGCACGAAGCGCAGGGCATCCGTTGAGCTGAGGATGCCGGCCCCGGCCGCAGCCGTGATCTCCCCCACGGAGTGCCCGGCGATTCCGGCCACGCGATCCCGGCGGCCCTGTGCGAGGAGCACCTTGAGGGTGAGGAGTCCGGCCGCGACGATAAGAGGCTGGGCGATCGCGGTGTCGCGAATCGTGTCCGAGTCGCTCGTGGTTCCGTGGGCCAGCAAGTCGATGCCCACTGCGGCAGACATGTCCCGAAGATCGGCTTCGAATCCGGGGATGGCCAGCCAGGGTTCGAGGAATCCGGGGGTTTGGGAGCCCTGTCCAGGGCAGACGACAACAATCACCTAATTAGTCTTCCAATCAGAGTTTCTCAAGGAGCTTGGATATCCCATGAAGTATTGAAGGAACCTTTGTGGGATTCAGCACATACTGACGACTCAACGACGTCGTGAGGAACCGTCATGGTCGCTGATTGATCCGAGAATCAACGCCGACTGCAGGATCAGGGCCTCACGCGCCCCCGTCGCATCGTATCCGATGACCTCCGAGACGCGCTTGAGTCGGTAGCGCACCGTGTTCGGGTGCACGAACAGCTCACGAGCCGTGGCTTCGAGGGACCGACCGTTGTCGAGGTAGCACCAGAGCGTCGTGAGGAGCTCCGTGGAGTGCGCCTGTAAGGGACGGTAAATGCGGTGGATGAGGGTGGCGCGGGCCAGCGGATCACCGGCGAGAGACCGTTCGGGCAGCAGGTCATCGGCCTGAACCGGTCGGGGAGCGTTGCGCCAGGACCGGGCGACGGCAAACCCCGCTAAAGCCGCCTTGGCGCTCTTGGACGCGTCGACGAGGTTGGGAACTTCGTGGCCCAGGACCAAATGCCCGGCGCCGAAACTCGGCTCGAGCTGCACGGCGATCTCCATAAATGTCAGGGCCGCCGCCGTACCCACCGTCTCGTCAGCGTCGACGGGGGTCGGTCGGGCCCGTCCGATCACAAGCACAAGACGGTTGCCCTGCACTCCGATCAGCACATCCGCCGCCATGTGGCGCGCGGAGCGCCTCAGCTGATCGACGTCGAGCATTTTCGGTGTGGTGCCAACGAGAACGCAGACCTCGCCATGCCCGTGCCATCCCAGCGCCGCTATTCTGCTGGGAAGCTCGTCGTCGTATTCCCCGCTCAGGATGGAGTCGACAACCAGGGCTTCCAGACGCGCATCCCACAGCCCGCGGGCCTCGGCGGCGCGGGCGTAGACATCCGCCGCACCGAACGCGATCTCCCGGGAGTAGAGCAGAATGGCCTCACGAAGCAGCTCGCCGCCATCTTTCACTCGTTCTTCAACGACCTCGACGGTGACGCGAATCAGCTGCAGCGTCTGCTGCAGACTGACCGACCTGAGGAGCTCCCGCGGGGCGGCGCCGAAAACGTCCGCAGCGATCCAGGGCGTGGACCGAGGATCTTCGAACCACGAAATGAACGACGTGATGCCCGCCTGGGCAACCAGGCCCACGGCGGACCGCCGCCCGGGTGGCATATCGCCATACCAGGGCAGCGTGTCCTCGAGACGTTTGAGCGTCGCGGTGGACAGCTCACCGGAGATCGTTCGCAGCCAGTTGAGCGTCTGTTCTTTCGTTTTGGGCGCCGGTGCCACGGTTTCTTAGCTCTCGCCCCCGGCAGAACCGGTGGTCCCGGCGCGAACATCGTGAAGCTGGTACTTCGTGATGGCCTGGCCGACGAGGCTGCGGTCGATCTCGCCGCGGCGAGCCAACAGCTCGAGGGTGCGCACCACCATGGATGGGCTGTCGATCTTGAAGAAACGCCGTGCCGCGGGCCGCGTGTCCGAGAAGCCGAAGCTGTCGGCTCCGAGCGTCGCGAAGTCACCGGGAACGAACTGGCGAATCTGGTCCGGGACCGCGTGCATGAAGTCTGAGACAGCCACGAACGGGCCTGCAGCCCCGGCGAGCTTGTCCGTGACATACGCGGTGCGTGGCTCCTCGTCCGGGTAGAGGAAGTTGTGCTCTTCGGCGGCGAGACCGTCGCGTCGCAGCTCGTTCCAGGACGTGACAGACCAGACGTCGGCCGAGACGCCCCAGTCAGAAGCGAGGAGCGCCTGAGCTTCCAGAGCCCACGGCACGGCCACACCGGAGGCGAGCAGCTGGGCCTTGGGGCCGACCGTTGTCGATTCGCTGACGCGGTGGATTCCACGACGGATGCCATCGACGTCGACATCAGCAGGCTCGACGGGCTGCACGGCCGGCTCGTTGTACACCGTGATGTAGTACATGACGTTCGGGTCGGTGTGCGTGCCGCCGTACATCCGCTCGAGACCGGCGCGAACGATGTGCCCGATCTCGTAGCCGTACGCGGGGTCATACGACACGACCGCGGGGTTCGTCGATGCCAGAAGTGGGGAGTGGCCGTCAGCGTGCTGCAGCCCTTCTCCCGTGAGGGTCGTGCGACCCGCCGTGGCACCGATGATGAAACCGCGGGTCATCATGTCACCAGCGGCCCAGAGAGCGTCACCCGTGCGCTGAAAACCGAACAT
Organism: Cryobacterium sp. MLB-32; assembly: GCF_000738085.1. Taxonomy (GTDB): domain Bacteria; phylum Actinomycetota; class Actinomycetes; order Actinomycetales; family Microbacteriaceae; genus Cryobacterium. Next base: position 24,657 of record NZ_JPRS01000007.1, on the reverse strand, counting down.
CGAGTAGAAGACGTACACCGGAATGAGCGGTTCGCCCTGCGTTGAGTACGAGGTTCCGACGTTGGTGAACGCTGCCGCAGCGCCTGCCTCGTTGATGCCGACGTGCAGGATCTGGCCCTGGGGGCTCTCTTTGTAGGAGAGCAGCTGGGCATGGTCAACAGAGGTGTAGTGCTGACCGTTCGGGTTGTAGATCTTGGCGGTGGGGAAGAACGCATCGATTCCGAAGGTGCGGGCCTCGTCGGGAATGATGGGAACGATGCGGTTGCCGAAGTCTTTGGCCCGCACGAGCTCCTTGAGAAGCCGAACGAAGGACATCGTCGTGGCGATCTCCTGGGTTCCGGAGCCCTTCTTGGCCACCGCATAGGTCTTGTCGTCTGGCAGGTTGAGCTTGGTGTGCTTCGTGCGACGTTCGGGGAGGTAGCCGCCGAGCGCACGACGGCGCTCATGCATGTACTCGATAGCCTCGTCCTTGGCCCCGGGGGTGTAGTAGGGCGGAAGGTACGGGTTTTCTTCCAGCTGAGCGTCCGTGATCGGCACGTGCATGCTGTCGCGGAAGGATTTGAGGTTTTCGAGGGTCATCTTCTTCATCTGATGGGTCGCGTTGCGGCCCTCGAAGCTTGGACCGAGGCCATAGCCCTTGATGGTCTTCGCCAGAATGACGGTTGGCTGGCCCTTGTGCTCGGACGCGGCTTTGAAAGCTGCGTACACCTTGCGGTAGTCGTGCCCACCGCGCTTGAGGTTCCAGACCTCATCGTCGCTCAGGTGTTCGACGAGCTTCAGGGCGCGTGGGTCGCGGCCGAAGAAGTTTTCGCGCACGTAGGCGCCGCTCTCGGCCTTGTAGGTCTGGTAATCGCCGTCGGGAGTGACGTTCATCAGGTTGATGAGCGCGCCATCAACGTCGTTCTTGAGCAGCGTGTCCCACTCGCGACCCCAGACAACCTTGATGACATTCCAGCCCGCACCGCGGAAGAAGCTCTCAAGCTCCTGAATAATCTTTCCGTTACCGCGCACAGGGCCGTCGAGGCGCTGAAGGTTGCAGTTGATCACAAAGTTGAGGTTGTCGAGGCCCTCATTGGCTGCGACCTGCAGCTGGCCGCGGCTTTCCACCTCGTCCATCTCGCCGTCACCCAGGAACGCCCAAACCTGCTGATCACTGGCATCTTTGATGCCTCGGTTGGTCAGGTACCGGTTCAGCTGCGCCTGGTAGATCGCGTTGATCGGGCCGAGGCCCATGGAAACGGTGGGGAACTGCCAGAAGTCCGGCATCAGGCGGGGGTGCGGGTAGGACGAAATTCCGTTAGGACCGTGCGACTTTTCCTGACGGAATCCGTCGAGCTGGTCTGTGGTCAAACGTCCTTCGAGGAAGGCACGGGCATAGGTTCCGGGGGAGGCGTGCCCCTGGATGAAGATCTGATCTCCGCCACCGGGGTGATCCTGGCCGCGGAAGAAGTGGTTGAATCCGACCTCGTACAGCGCGGCGGACGAAGCGTACGTCGCGATGTGGCCGCCGACCGCGATACCGGGGCGCTGGGCGCGGTGCACGAGCACAGCTGCATTCCAGCGAATCCAGGCGCGGTAACGGCGCTCGATGTCTTCATCGCCAGGAAAATCAGGCTCGTTCTCCGTGGCGATGGTGTTGATGTAGTCCGTGGTGGGCACCATGGGCACGCCGAGGTGCAATTCCTTGGAGCGCTTCAGAAGGCTGAGCATAATCTCGCGCCCACGCTCGTGGCCGTTGGCGGCAACGAGCGAGTCGAGTGATTGAGACCACTCGGCGGTTTCATCCGGGTCGGTATCGGCGTTGGTCGTCGAGTACGGGTCCTGGTCGTTGACGGTCACGTCGACCTCTCTCTGTTGTTCTCACAGCCCTGTTGGTCACAGCGCCGTTGTTCGAGACGGCGCAGTAGGCCGCTCGTATCTGATCGGTGTGCCAGCAGAGGACGGGTCGGATTGCGACCATCGGCACCCCGCAAGCCTACAGATTCTCCGTGGAGTATGCGCGCGAGACACACGCGGGGTTAGGCTGAAGAATTGGCACACCCGCGATTGCTCGCGGCGGAAGGGAAGCGCACCATGGCTCTGGAGAACGACACACAGGCACCTGATTTCGAGCTCGTGAATCAGTTCGGCGAAAGTATCCAGCTGAGCCAGTTTCGCGGCAGCAAATCCGTCGCACTGGTCTTTTTCCCCCTGGCGTTCTCCGGGATTTGCAGCGGTGAGCTGTGCGAACTTCGCGACAATCTGTCGATGTTCGCCGACAGCCAGGTTGAAGTGATCGGCGTTTCCGTTGATTCCAAGCACGCGCTGCGCGTCTGGGGCGAGCAAGAGGGCTACACGTTCAACCTGCTGGCGGATTTTTGGCCGCACGGCGGCGTCGCCAAGGAATACGGCGTCTTTCTGGAAGACAAGGGTTTCGCCAATCGTGCAACATTCCTGATCGACCAGAGTGGCATCATCCGCGCCAGCTTCATCACGGCACCGGGCGAGGCGAGGTCTCTCGAGGCCTACAAAGCGGCCCTGGACGAACTCCAGCCCGCCTGACGGCACAGAGTGGTGTCAGGGAGACGGTAGAGTAATCACATCCTCACCGTGATAATCCACGAGTTGCAGGGGCCTTTAGCTCAGTTGGTAGAGCGCCACGTTTACACCGTGGATGTCATCGGTTCGAGCCCGGTAGGGCCCACACGATAAATAGCCGGTCGGCCAGATATTCCTGAGGCGGCCGAACGTATTCAGCGAAGCGCGTGGGTAGGCTTGTCGGAAAAACAGATCAATCTGTCGGTTGCGGGGTGGAGCGGTGAGGGTGTTCCCGCTGAAGGTTGCCGTCATCACAGCAACGGCACGGTTCGGGCGGCGAGTATGACGGGGCGCCGCGCGTTCAGCGTAGCCATTGAGCAGTTGTCACTCGCCCATGAACACCACGACAGCCTCTGCAACCCATTTCTCGCCGTGGTCCCGGTCGACGGTGCCGTCGTTTCCACCTTCGGTGCACCATTCGGCGCTGAAACCCTGTGTGCAAGCGACCCGAAGGCGGCTCGATTCGACGAGCTGCAGTTTGATCTGGGGGAAGGCCCTGGCTGGGACGCCATGAGAACCGGTGCGCCCGTCGCCGTCCACGACATTCGTTCGGGTGCTGGCTTGCCTTGGCCGGCTCTCCTGAACGCTGTCGGGGGTATCGGAATACGCGGCGTCAATGCATTCCCTCTGATGATGGGATCCCTGATGATCGGTGCCGTGGGCCTCTATTCCTGGGAGCCGGGAACCCTGACGACACCGGAACAGCTTGACGCCGGAATGCTTGCCAGCGTCGTGGCCAAACAGGTCTTGCGCCGCGCGCTCGACGCGCAGACAGTTCTGCCCCCCGAAGGGATAATGAGTCATATTCGCGACGCGTGGTGCACCAGGCGACCGGCATGGTTTTGGCGCTCAGCTCAATCTGTCGGCCGCTGATGCGTTGCTGATTATTCACGGTCACGCTTTTTCGAACGGACGTACCGTTCGTGAAGTCGCGGCCGATGTAGTGGCACGACGACTGAATCTCTCGTCGCTGCTGGATTCGTAGGAGTGGATTATGGTGCCCCAGTCACGTGAAGGTCAGCTGTTAGAGACCTTTGTTACCCTCGCCGACACACTGGTTGCAGATTATGACGTCGTCGACCTGCTGTGCACGCTCGTTGATAAATGCGCGGCATTGCTCGAGGCGGCGGCGGCCGGCATCATCCTCTCGGCCGGGGACGGGGAACTCGAGGTTGTTGCGTCAACCAGCGAGCGCAGCCGTCTCGTGGAGATTCTTCAGCTCCGGGCCGGAAGCGGACCGTGCGTCGAGAGTTTCCTGACGGGTAAGGCCGTTGCGGTGCCGGACATCGACGCGGTCGACGAGAAGTGGTCTCGGTTCCGCGCGGGCGCTCTCGAGCAGGGCTTTGCCTCAATGCATGCCGTACCGCTCCGGCTACGGGCGACGACCATCGGGTCCCTCAATCTTTTCTGGGAACGCACGGGCGGCCTGAGCCAAGCGGACATCAAGACCGTTCAAGCCTTAGCGGACGTTGCCACCATCGGAATCTTGCAGGAACGTGCCATCCGCGAGAGCGACGTTGTGCGCCGACAACTTCAGCATGCCCTGAACAGCCGGGTGCTCATCGAGCAGGCGAAGGGCGTTCTCGCCTACACTCACGAGATTCACATGGGTGAAGCATTCGATCTGATCAGGGAGTATGCACGAAAACACGGCATGGCCCTCTCCGACGTTGCGGAGCAGATCGTCGGCCGTCAGCTCGTTCTCTGAGGCATTGAGTTTCCCCGATGATTTCTCACCTTTAGCAAAGAATCCCCAATCCGTCACGGGTTGCGGCGTATAATGTGAGTAGCCACCCCAGACCCCGGTAGCACGCATTTTCGTGAGCTTTCAAGGGGTAGTGATGAAGCACTTGTACTATCCAGGCGGGTTCGTCCTGACGGGGAGCGAATTGGCGGATGCTATTCTCGTTTACGCTGAGGCGTTGTGCAACCGCCGACAGGTTGATGTCGTCGACATCCCGGTCGTGGGCACCGAAGGTCAGTTGTTGCGGGCACAGTTCCTGATCGGATCCGCGAGCCAGCTCGTCAGTGTTACCGCCGAGTCGGTCATGCCCGAATTGGTGGAGCCCGAAACCCTTGACTTCCTGAATCGGAAGGCTCAGGCCGGTGCCATGATTCCCGCCGCCTGGACGCGCGAAGAATGTGCCGCGGCACAGTTCGACGAGTTCGACTACTAAGACGACACTGCGGGGTGGCACAAGCCCGGGCTCAAGGCCACCGGTAAGATGACAGTGTGTCTTTTACGCTTGCCGACGTCTCCCGTGTCGCACACGACCTGTGGCCGCTGTCGGGCGCGGAAGCCTGGGACGCGCCAGGGCTCGTGTCCGGGGCACTCGACGGGTCCGTGACTTCGATCCACCTGGCCGTGGACGCCGTCGCAGACACGGTGGATGAGGCCATCTCTGCCGGTGCCGACCTGCTTCTCGTGCACCATCCGCTGCTCCTGCGCCCGATCACATCCGTGGCAGAGGATCAGTACAAAGGCGCTCTGTTGAGTCGTTTGATTCGCGCACAGTGCGCCCTCCTGGCTGCGCACACGAATGCCGACATCGTCGCCGATGGAGTGTCTGACGTTTTTGCCTCGCGGCTCGGGCTGACGGACGTGCGGCCCCTCGTCGCCGGCGCAACGCCGGAGGTGGGTTTGGGTCGCGTTGGTCGCCTTCCTGAGCCCGTGACGCTCGGTCATCTCGCGCATCTTCTCAGTCGATTGCTGCCCGCGACGGCGTCGGGCGTGCGCGTCGCCGGGGACTATCGCGCCACGGTTCAGACGGTGTCCCTGTGCGGCGGCGCGGGGGACTCCCTGCTGCGTGAAGCGCGAGTCGTGGATTCAGACGTCTACATCACCTCCGATCTTCGCCACCACCCCGTGTCAGAAGCACGTGAGCAGGCCGGACTCTCCGCCGGTCGAACTCCCGCGCTCATCGACGTGTCTCACTGGGCGAGTGAATGGCTGTGGCTCGAGGGGGCAGCCGCCCAGCTCCGCGCGCTTCTGCCGGGGGTTGAGGTCACCGTCAGTGAGCTCAACACGGATCCCTGGGACTTCGTCGTCATGCCCTGAGCATGACCCCTATTTTTTTCAGTCCACTAATTCCACACACGCAAAAGTCAGGACATCGTGAAGGCATCTCCACACCAGCAGAAGGAGCTCCTGCGGCTCCAGGCCCTCGACATTAAGGTCGTACAGGTCACCCACCAGATGACGGCGCTGCCTCAGCATTCCGAGCTGACGCTTCTCCAGCGAGAAGCAGATTCGATCCGGGCCAAGATGACGACGGAGGGCGGGGCCCTCGACGATGTGCGCACCGAGTTGGGTCGGATTGAATCCGATGTATCCGTCGTGGAAAAACGTATTGCGCGCGACACCGAACGTGCCCAGCACACGTCGTCGATCAAGGAGGTGCAGGCCTACGAGGCTGAACTCACGGCCCTGCGTAAGCGCCTCTTCGATCTCGAAGAGATAGAAATCGCCGTTATGGAGCGGCTCGAGCAACATGAGGCATCCGTCGCGGTCGTGGTTGCGGAACGAGAAGCCCTCGCGGAGCGCGTGTCGGCTACGGAGAAGGTGCGGGACGAGTCCCTCGAGGACCTCAACCGCCAGCTCGGTGAGCTGAAACGCGACCGAGTGACGGTCGCGACGAGCATCGAGGAGGAGCTGGTCGCTCTCTACGAAAAGCGACGGGTCACCGGTCGTGGAAACGCGGCGGCCCTGCTGCGGGCGCGAACCTGCAGTGGGTGCACGATGACACTTACCGGGAATGACCTCGCCGAGGTGCGCCAGGCTGCGGCCGACGAGGTCTTGTTCTGTCCTGATTGTGGGGCGATCCTGGTTCGCACGGACGAATCCGGCATCTAGCGGTCCTTTGGGACGGTAGGCTTGATCTCCGGAATGGGTCGGCAAGACGGTCGCGTCATTCTGTGCCTGGGGAATTCGTTTCCGGGGCGCAGGATGCCGAGGAACGTCCGGGCTCCAGAGAGCAGGACGGTGGGTAACACCCACCCGGGGTAACCCGCGAGACAGTGCCACAGAAAGTAGACCGCCCTCGGCCTCGGCCGGGGGTAAGGGTGAAACGGTGGTGTAAGAGACCACCAGAGGCCAGGGCGACCTGGTCGGCTAGGTAAACCTCGTCCGGAGCAAGGTCAGACAGAAAGCGCTAAGGCTGCTCGCCGAGCTTTCGGGTAGACCGCTAGAGGGCTGCGGCAACGTAGTCCCAAGATAGATGGCCGTCCATGGCACTTCGGTGCCGGGACAGAACCCGGCGTACCAGCCGGCCCATTCCCTCACCACTCAATACGCCGGAATTCCGTGCGGAGCGTGCGTGCGCGCTCGGGATTGAGCGACTCGAGCCAGGAGAGGCGTCCCAACAGGTGCGCTCGGAAATCCGCGTGGGCGGCCGTGTTCTGGGATTCCGGCCCGTGGAGCACGCAATTGTGGATGATTGCCTTCAGACGGTCGACATCACGGCGGGACATGTTCGTGCGCGCGTTCACGACCACGCCGGTCACGGTCTGTTTTACACTCGCCCTGCGCACGCGAGTTTTGCGGGGGTTCGCCGTGTGTCCCTCGGCGATGACAATGTGTTGCACTCCACGAACGAAGGCATCCGGTCGGCGGGCAAGCTGCCCGCCGCCGCTGAAGGCCAGGTCATCGGCGTAGCGCGTGTATGTACCCCCGGCTGCTGCCGCCCAGCCCTGCAAGCGCGCGTCGAGACGGCGAATGGCGAGGTTGGCCAGCATGGGCGACGACGGTGCGCCCTGAGGCAGATGAGTGGAAGCGAGTGCCTTTCGGAGGGCAAACCGCTCGTCCGGATCGCCGCCCGGAGGCATTGCGGAGAGCACGCGAGGCGGCGCGGCCGTCGTGCACAGGCCCGTGATCGCGTACGCAACGGCCTCGGGCAGGCCCGCGCGGCGGAGCGTCCCATAGACGGCCGCTCCTGTGACGCGCGCGAAGAACGTGGTCAGGTCGAGGGAGACCACCACGTCGGAACCCGTATGACGAGACGCCCCCGTCACGGCGCTCCGGCCCGGTACGAAACCGTGCGCGGCGTCGTGGGTGGGGATCAGCCCCAGCACCTCGACCAACAGTCTTTTTTGCGCAGCACGGACGCGAGTCTCCGGAATTTCCAGCAGCCGCGGAGTGCGCCCCGGACGGAGGCGCCACTCGTAGCGATAGTGGTGGAGGGCGGCCACGGCCGAACGGCGGTTCCACTGCTTGGCATCGGCGAACCAATCGAGGTCCCCGACGGACAACTCCAGTAGTCGAGCGAGGTCGGCCGGCGTATCGATGTGGGGGACGAGCCCCGGCATCTCCCTGGCCCTGCTCTCGGCCACCTTGTGGTGCAGCACGCGTAGCGGCGCTCCTCGCGAATCCGCCAGCCTCACGGCTGCTCGAAAGCTCTCCGTCGCGCCGATGACCCTGCTGAGCTCGAGTGAGGCATCGTGCGGCGGCTGTCGGTAGGCTTCGAGCACGTCTCGAATGAGCGGGCCCAGCCAGCGCCGACGGACTCCGAGAACGGCGGTCCCCGCAGTTGAGAGTCCGCTCGGGGACCAGACATCTGCCGCTAGGAAGGCGAATGCCAGTGCAGTCGCGACACCCGCCGACGAGGGATGGGGTTCGCGGCCGAGCACCAGGGCCGCGCGGCCGGCCCCTGTCGCCCCCGGGCTGTCACTCACGGAACGAACACTGGCCTCGTGGTGCAATGGATTCCGGACGACTCGTCTCTCAGTGCAGGCGCGGGGCTGCGCGGAGCGCAGAAATGCGCCTGCGGCGGTCGTTCACAGTCGATCTTCGTGCCCCGGGGTATCCCCGGAGAGGACGGTACAACGCATGCACCATCCACCTCGCCCGAAATCCATTGCACGGGCTCACTGTACCAAGCGCCGGACCTGCTCGTGGTGGTGATCGGTCAGGTGCCTGGACGGGTCCGGTGTCGGGCTAGCGTGGCTGGACGAGATCGGTGGACACCGTAAACGTTTGCACTCGCGCCGGGTACTCGGGAGTCAGACGGATCTCCACCCGGAGGCGACCCGCATTTCCGGGAACGTGCCACAGGAGATGCGCCGGACTGTGTGACCGTTCCTCCCCGGCGACCATCGCGCGCGTTTCCGCCATGGGTGTTTCCCTCGGCGCAAGGCCGCCTATGGAGTCAATGGCCCGAGACAGGGCCGCCCGTCGGCGCTCGAAGCTCTCGTCGAGGGGGACGTTGCCGGCGAAGAGGTGACGGGCGGTTTCATCGTCCCAGGCGTGAATGAGGCCGGTCACGATCGTTGCGGCCGAGCGCGTGGCGTCAAGCACCGGGACGGGCGAGTGGTGCATGCCGGCGTCCAGTAGGTCGAAGGCGCGCGTTGTCGCGACCGACAACCGTGAGTGCGTGGCGTTGCCGAAGGCGACAATGCCGTGACCGCCAGCGGCCGACCAGCGCATGTGGGCGGAGAACCCGGGGTAGCCGCCCGAATGTGAGATGACAGGACCGTGCGGGTACTGCTCGACAAAGAGCCCGAAGCCGTACCCGGTCGGATGCTCCGGAAGGGTGGGAACAAATCTGTACTGTTGCTGCATCTCACGTCGGCTGGCCCGGGAGAGGGGCGAAATCGAGTCGTCCTCGGTCGACCCGTCGAAAGCTTCCGCCAGCCAGCCTGCCCAGCGACTGAGATCGGTGACGGTGCTGAAGAGCCCGCCGATAGGGGAAAATGTGCCGGGCGTGGAGAACGGCAGCGTCTGCCATTCGTCGTCGAGCCAGCGGGTTCCCACAGAAACGCCCCCGGCGGCGGGCACCGACGCGTCAAAACCCGTTCCGCTCAGACCTAACGGCTGGAGGAAGAGTTCCGTGATGAGATCGCGGTAGGGACGGCCCCCGGCCTGCTCGATGACGCGGCCGAGCAGCGCGAAGCCCAGGTTCGAATAAGCAAAACGAGTGCCGGGCAGTGACTCGAAGGTCACGCCGCGGCGAAGCAGATCGTCGAAGTCGGTAGTGCTCAACGACTCCTGGCGATCGGCCCACGGATCATCAGTGGGCAAACCGGCCGACATAGTCAGCAGCATGCGAACGGTCGGTACCGGGGCATCCGCGTGGGGCACACACACAGAGTCGAAAGCCGGGACGAACCGGGTCACCGGATCGTCCAATTGGAGTGCCCCCCGGTCCCGCAGCACCAACACTGCGGCCGCGGTAAAACTTTTGGTGCAGGACGCTATGCGATACGCCGTATCCCGCCCAGGACTCTGATCATTCGGGCCGGTGCCTGCCGATCCGAAGCGCACGAGTCCGCCCCGGTCGAACACGCCCCAGGCGAGGCTCGGCGCAGAACCTCGGGAGTGGTGCTCGGCGAAGACGTCATCGACGCCATCCAGCACGGCGGTCACGACCTAGTCCCGAAATTTGACCGCGAGGGCGGCGGCGCCGAGGATGCCTGCGTTGTTGCGGTGCACGGCAGGAATGATTCGTGTTTTCAGGCTCAGCAGCGGGAGGAACTCCTCGTGGTGCTTGGACACTCCGCCACCCACGATGAAGAGGTCGGGGGAGAAGAGCTGCTCAAGGGTGGCGTAGTACTTCTGCAAGCGCCCCGCCCACTTCTCCCAGCTGAGGTCTTCGCGTTCCTTCGCGGAATACGCGGCCTTCGTCTCGTAGTCTTTTCCCTCGATCTGCAGGTGACCGAGCTCGGTGTTGGGAACAAGCACGCCGTCATTCAGCAGGGCGGTTCCAATTCCCGTGCCGAGCGTTGTCAGGATGACGACACCCCGAACGTTCTTGGCGGCTCCGAACTGGGATTCAGCGTAACCTGCGGCATCCGCGTCGTTCACGAAGTGAATCGGAACCTTCAGCGCCTTCTCAAAGAGGGCTTCGGCACCGAGGCCGATCCACTTGTCGGAGACGTTGGCGGCGCTCATCGTGTGGCCGTGTTTCACCACGGCGGGGAAACACACTCCCACGGCGAGGTCTTCGGTTCCTGCCGCCACCTGACCCAGCAGCTGCTGCGCCGTCTCGATGATGTCCTGCGGACGTCCCCCCTTGGGGGTGGGCAACTTGACCCGATCCGAGAGGAGGGCTCCGGTGGAGAGATCGACAACCGCTCCTTTGATTCCGGTGCCGCCGATGTCAATGCCGATAGCCGTCGTTGCGCTCATTGTTAAAACCTACCGTTACGGGAGCGTCAGAATTTCAGCGCCGCGTTCCGTGACCACCAAGGTGTGCTCGAACTGCGCTGTCACGCTGCGATCCTTCGTCAGAACCGTCCAATCGTCGTTCCACATATCCCAATCGGCCGAGCCGCCGAGAGTGAGCATGGGTTCGATGGTGAACACCATGCCCACCTCCATCACGGTGTTGTACTGCGGTGCGTCGTAGTGGGGAATGATCAGGCCTGAGTGGAATGCGGCGCCGACACCGTGGCCGGTGTAGTCCCGGACGACGCCGTAGTTGAATCGCTTCGCATAGGACTCGATCGCGCGGCCGATCACGTTGACCTGCCGTCCTGGAGCCACGGCCTTGATTCCGCGGTTCAGCGCTTCCCGGGTGCGATCCACGAGCAGCGTGACGTCTTCGGAGGCTTCTCCGACTACGAACGTGACGTTCGTGTCGCCATGAACACCGTTCTTGAAAGCGGTGATGTCGATGTTCACGATGTCGCCGTCCTCGAGCGCCGTGTCGTCGGGGATGCCGTGGCAGATCACTTCGTTCACCGAGCTACACAGGGACTTGGGGTACCCCCGGTATCCGAGAGTCGACGGGTAGGCATCATGGGCGATGATGAACTCATGCCCGATCACGTCCAGTTCCTCGGTGGTGATGCCCGGGCGGATGGCCTGTCCCACGGCCTCAATGGCCTGGGCGGCAATCAGCCCCGACTCGCGAATCAGGGCAATCCGATCGGAGGAATACACGTCCGAGCCGCTGTAGGGCGTCGGGCCTTTCTTGCCTACGTATTCGGGGCGAACGATATGGGATGGAACGGAGCGCATCGACGACACGCGTCCTGGGATGAGGTGACCGGCTGAATCCTTAGGCATATGATCAACTCTATGGCCGAGGACAAAGAAAACCAGTTCTGGTACAACATGCGCACCGGTGCGGTCGAGAAGGGGTTCCAGTCACCCTCCGCCGATCGGGTCGGTCCGTTTGCCAGCCACGATGAAGCTACTCACGCGCTGGAGAAGCTGCGCTCAAACAGCGCCAAATGGTCTGAAGACGACGCCCGTGAGGCGCGCTGAGCCGAGCGTGACGGGCACCTACTCGTAGTTGTGCTCCGGGGCCGGATAAACGCCCGAATTGACGTCGTCCCGAAAGTTGTGCACGGCATCTGTCAGGACCTGACGAACGTTGGCGTACTGCCGAACGAAACGCGGAACACGGCCGTCCGTCATGCCAGCGAAGTCCGTCCAGACCAACAGCTGCCCATTGACAGACGGACCGGCTCCCACCCCGATCGTGGGGATGTCGAGTGCGTCGGTGACCCGCTTGGCCACTGATCCGGGCACCATCTCGAGTACCACCGCAAAGGCTCCGGCCTCCTGCACGGCCAGCGCATCATCGATCAGGTTCTGGGCGGCATCGCCTCGTCCCTGAATGATGTGACCGCCGAGTCCGTGTTCACTCTGCGGGGTGAAACCGATGTGACCCATCACAGGGATACCGGCCGAGACGATGCGCCTGATCTGCTTGTGACTTCGAACACCGCCCTCAAGTTTCACGGCGTGGGCCTGTGCTTCCTTCATAAAGCGGACGGCGGTCGAGAGCGCTTGGTCCGCGCCGCTCTCATACGATCCGAAGGGCATGTCTGCCACGACCAGCGCCCGCGTCACCGCACGGGCGACTGCGCGCGTCAGGGGAATGAGCTCGTCGACGGTGACCGGCAAGGTGGTCTCGTAACCAAAGACGTTGTTTCCGGCCGAATCGCCCACGAGCAGGAAGTCGATTCCGGCCTGATCGAAGATCTGCGCGGTGAGCATGTCGTAGCTCGTGAGACCCGTGATCGGGATTCCCTGCTTTTTCGCATTGTGGAAGTGTCGAGTTCGAACCCGTTTGGGGCCGTCGGGGGCGTGACCGTAGGGGTGCTGCTCAGGCGCTGGCTCTGGAGAGTCTGGCGCAGTGGGGACTGGCGCGGTCGATTCTGACATGCCACAAGTGTAGTCAAACCGGCATTACGCACGCCAAGACAGTACCCTAGACATGAACCAGAAGGGGCTGAATGGACAAGCAGCGCGATTTCGTTCTTCGTACCATCGAGGAGCGAGGAATCAAGTTCGTTCGACTGTGGTTCACCGATGTGGTGGGCACGCTCAAGTCCGTCGCGATCGCGCCGGCTGAGGTCGAAGGTGCGTTCAATGAAGGCCTCGGCTTTGACGGCTCCGCGATCGAAGGATTGACGCGGTCCTTTGAGGCCGACGTCTTGGCACCACCCGGACCCCACAACCTTCCAGATTCTGCCCTGGCGTGGCGAAGTCGATCCGACCGCACGCATGTTCTGCGACATCACCACCCCTGATGGGCAGCCCGCCGTCGCCGACCCCCGCAATGTGCTCAAGCGCACCCTGGCGAAGGCGGCTGAACGAGGCTTCACGTTCTACACACACCCCGAAATAGAGTTCTACCTGCTCAAGTCCTCGAAGTTCGGCAAGAACGGCCCCGTACCCGTTGACTCGGCCGGATACTTCGACAACGTACCCGGAGGCACGGCGCATGACTTCCGGCGCCGCTCGGTTCGTATGCTTGAAGACCTCGGAATCTCCGTGGAGTTCAGCCACCACGAAGCAGGCCCTGGCCAGAACGAGATCGACCTTCGCTATGCTGACGCCCTGACGACCGCCGACAACATCATGACCTTCCGCACGGTAGTCAAAGAGGTGGCGATTGAGCAGGGCGTTTATGCGACGTTTATGCCCAAGCCCATGTCCGAGCACCCTGGATCGGGCATGCACACGCATATGTCCTTGTTCGAGGGCGACGTCAATGCCTTTTTCGAGGCCGGGGCGCAGTATCAGCTCTCCAAGATCGGTCGGCACTTCATCGCCGGTCTTCTGAAGCATGCCCCAGAAATAACAGCCGTCACGAACCAGTTCGTAAACTCGTACAAGCGGCTCTGGGGCGGCGATGAGGCCCCAAGCTTCGTGTGCTGGGGCCACAATAACCGTTCAGCCTGGTGCGCGTGCCGCTCTACAAGCCCAACAAGGGCCAGAGCGCTCGTGTCGAATACCGAGCGATCGATTCTGCCGCGAATCCGTACCTCGCCTATTCCCTCATGCTCGCGGCCGGGCTGAAGGGTATCGAGGAGGAGTACGAGCTGCCCGCCGAGGCAGAAGACAACGTCTGGAGTCTCAGCGACACGGAACGTCGTGCACTGGGTTACACGCAGCTTCCCGCCAGCCTCGATCATGCCATTCAGTACATGGAGGACTCCGAGCTGGTGGCCGAGACGCTGGGGGAGCAGGTCTTCAACTTCGTGCTGCTCAACAAGAGAAAAGAGTGGCGGGACTATCGGTCCCAGGTCACGCCCTTCGAGCTTCGCAAGAATCTGGAAATGTTGTAGAAGAAAGCCGGGAGACGGGCCATGGCGCGCGAACCTCTGACTCTGACCGAGCTGGCCAGAGTGGGCTTTGTTGATCTCGGTGAGGTGCGCCTGCGCCTTGCCGAGGTCAGTGAGTTGAACGGACCCGATACGGCCGATCTGCTGCCACTCCTGGCCAAGGCTGCTAATCCCGATGCTGCCCTGGGAGCGCTCGTCGAGATGCTTCGCCAGAACTCGGCGCAGATTCGCCCATTCCTCACGAGCCTGGACGCGGCACTGCGCCTGGTGCGAGTTGTGGGGGCGTCGAGCGGACTCGCCGATTTCTTCCTCCGGCATCCCGAGGAACTCGACGTGCTCGAACGTCCCACACTCGTGTTGCCGACGGTCGAGGAGCTCACGGAAGACCTCCTCGACTCCGTCGGTGCGCGCGACGGGTTCTCGAACCTCGTCGATGATGACGCATGGGTCGCGTTGCGTGTGCGATATCGTCGCCGGCTGGCGGCCGTCGCCGCCTTCGACCTGGAGCAGGCCGACCCCTTGGCGGGTGTCGGCGCCATCGCAGGCACGTTGGCCGACATGGCCACCGCAGCGCTTGAGGCAGCCCTGGCGGTGGCGCGCAGCATGACGAGCGGCGAGGTTGCCGCACGCGGAGTATTCCCTCGCGACCAGGTACGGGCGACTCGTCTCGCCGTGATCGGCATGGGAAAGGCCGGGGCCAGCGAACTCAACTACGTCAGCGATGTCGATGTGATCTTCGTCGCCGACGGCGCCCCCGACGTAGAACTGGATTCGACCCGAGCGGTCGAAATCGGTATCAGGCTGGCTGTCCTGATGATGCGCGGCATGAATGAGGCGTCGGTGGAACCCGAACTCTGGGAGGTCGACCCGAACCTCCGGCCGGAAGGAAAGAGCGGCGCCCTGGTGCGCTCGATCGAATCTCACGTCGCCTACTACGATCGGTGGGCCAAGAGCTGGGAATTCCAGGCGCTTCTCAAGGCCCGGACGATCGCCGGCGATAGGGAACTCGGTGCGCGATACGTCGAGGCGGTCGCTCCGAAGGTCTGGAGCAGTGCGAGCCGCGAGAATTTCGTCGAATCCGTGCAGCGGATGAGAGAGAGGGTGACCCACAACATTCCGGACGATGAGGTGGACTTCCAGCTCAAGCTCGGGCCCGGCGGTCTGAGAGATATTGAATTCACTGTTCAGCTCTTGCAACTTGTACACGGTCAGTCCGACCCCGATGTACGACAGAGCGGAACACTTCCGGCTCTGACAGCGCTTGCGCAGGGCGGTTACGTCGGTCGCGCAGAGGCGGCCGAGTTCGCACAGGACTACCGAATGCTGCGGCTGATGGAGCATCGCCTGCAGCTTGAGAAATTGCGCAGGACCCATCTCGTCCCCCAAGACGAAGCAAGCCTCCGAGTACTCGCCAGGGCCACGGGGCTCGCCACCAGCGCGGCTGGTCTGTCGTCTCTGTGGGCGGAGACCAAGCAGCGCGTGCGCGGATTGCATGAGCGGCTGTTCTATCGCCCCCTCCTCAGCGCCGTCGCAGCATTGCCCGCGGACGGCCTGAACCTGACGAGCGCGCAAGCGGAGGCACGCCTCGCCGCTATCGGCTTCATCAACACTCCGGGTGCGTTGGGTCACATCGCCGCGCTGTCCGGGGGAGTGTCCCGACGCGCCACGATTCAGCGGCATCTGCTTCCGGTGATGCTGCAGTGGTTTTCACAGGGCGCCGATCCTGACTACGGGCTCCTGGCCTTTCGCCGGCTGAGCGACAACCTCGGCTCGACCTACTGGTTCCTCCGGATGCTGCGCGATTCCTCGGGTGCTGCCGAGCGTCTCACGCGGGTGCTGTCCGGATCGCGGTATGTCGGCGAGTTGTTGGAGAAGATCCCCGAGGCTGTCGCCTGGCTGGAAAATGAGGAGGATCTGCGTCCGCGACCACTGTCGGCGCTGCTGGATGAGACCAGGGCAGTGCTGGCCCGGCACGAGAGCGCGGATGCTGCCGCCTCGATCCTGCGTACGGCGCGTCGCCGCGAGATGCTGAGGCTCGCCTTCGCCTCGATTCTGGGTCGGATCTCCATTGACGAACTGGCCACCGGTCTCACCGACGTGACGTCCAATTTCATCCGCGGCGTGATTGCCGCCATCCGCGGACGTGAGCTCAATGAACCGGGCGTGTCGAGGCCGCTAGGGCCGCAGACTCCGGATGGCATCGAGTTCGCCGTGATCGCCATGGGCAGGTTCGGCGGCTCAGAACTGGGTTTCGGTTCTGATGCCGATGTCATGTATGTCTTCCGAAGCGGTTCCCTCGAAGGGGTCGCCGCCCACGAGCGTGCAAGCTTCATTGTTCGGGAGCTGAATCGCCTCACAGACGATGACCGACTCCCGCTGGACCTGGACATCGGGTTGCGTCCTGAGGGAAGCAACGGAGCCATTGTGCGGTCTCTGGACTCGTACGCCGCATACTACGCGCGCTGGTCCCTCACCTGGGAAGCACAGGCACTGTTGCGTGGCCGCGGCGTCGCGGGTGACGTGGTGCTCCAGCGAGACTTTGAGCGTCTCGCGGACGAGGTGCGTTACCCGACGGCTATTGCCGAGAGCGCGGTGCGGGAAGTCAAACGCATCAAGGCTCGAGTCGAAAAGGAACGACTTCCGCAGGGTGCGGACCCGAATCGGCACCTCAAGCTTGGGCGCGGGTCGCTGAGCGATGTCGAATGGTTCGTGCAGCTCATGCAGTTACAGCACGCCGCGGCGACGCCGACGCTCCGCACCACCTCGACCCTGACGGCGCTCACTGCAGCCGCGGACGCGCGGCTGGTGAGTGCAGAGGACGCCGAGACGCTGCGAGCGGCCTGGCTCTTCGCATCGCGGGCGCGCTCGGCGATCACCCTGTGGACCAACAAGACGTCGGACGTGCTTCCCGTCGACCGAGCACAACTTGAGGGTATTGCCCGCGTTCTCGAATACCCGCCGGGTTCCGCAACCCAGCTTCAGGACGACTATCTGTCGGTGACACGGCGCGCCCGCGCCGTGTTTGAACGCCTCTTCTATGGGCCCGTCGAGCGGCCGGGTCCGAACGTCGGCTGACTTCTGATCCCGGCATCGACGGCACACAGGGACCGCACCCGAAGGTGCGGTCCCTGCACTGTTACCGGTGCCGGTTAGACGCCGTAGTAGAGCTCAAACTCGAACGGGTGCGGGCGCTGCGCGAGGGGCTTGATCTCGTTCTCGCGCTTGTACTCGATCCAGGTCTCGATGAGCTCGGGGGTGAACACGTTGCCCGCGAGCAGGAAGTCGTGGTCGCCTTCCAGAGCCTGGAGGGCTTCCTCGAGGGATGCGGGAACCTGCGGGATGTTCTTGGCTTCCTCGGGAGGCAGCTCGTACAGGTCCTTGTCGACGGGCTCGTGCGGCTCGATACGGTTCTTGATGCCGTCAAGGCCGGCCATCAGCTGGGCGGCGAAGGCCAGGTAGGGGTTTCCGGATGCATCGGGGGCGCGGAATTCGAGGCGTTTGGCCTTCGGGTTGGTTCCGGTGATCGGGATGCGAATGGATGCAGAGCGGTTACCGGCCGAATAGACCAGGTTGACCGGTGCTTCGAAGCCGGGGACCAGACGGTGGTACGAGTTGACCGTGGGGTTCGTGAACGCAAGCACGGCGGGAGCGTGCTTGAGCAGGCCTCCGATGTACCAGCGGGCAACATCCGAGAGCCCGCCATAGCCGGCCTCGTCGTAGAACAGGGGCTTGCCATCGGCCCAGAGTGACTGGTGTGTGTGCATTCCGGAGCCGTTGTCACCGAACAATGGCTTGGGCATGAACGTGGCGGTCTTGCCCCAGTCGTGCGCCGTGTTCTTGACGATGTACTTGAACTTGAGAAGGTCGTCCGCGGCGTGAACCATCGTATCGAACTTGTAATTGATCTCGCCCTGTCCTCCGGTTCCCACTTCGTGGTGGCTGCGCTCGAGGATGAGGCCGGCGTCGATGAGCTTCAAGCAGATGTCGTCACGCATGTCGACGTGCTGGTCAACAGGGCTGACCGGGAAGTAGCCGCCCTTAAACGGCGTCTTGTTGGCGAGGTTTCCGCCTTCTTCCTTCTTGCCGGAATTCCATGCGCCCTCGCTCGAGTCGACACTGTAAAAGCTCGTGTGCTGGTTCACCTCGTAGCGAACGTCATCGAAGATGTAGAACTCCGCTTCGGAGCCGAAGAAGGCCGTGTCACCGATACCGGTGGAGGCGAGGTACTTCTCGGCCTTCTTCGCTACCTGGCGAGGGTCCTTGGAGTAGATCTCGCCGTTGCGCGGGTTGTAGATGTCGAACAGCATGATGAGCGTGCGCTCTGCTCGGAAGGCGTCGATATAGGCGGTGGACACATCGGGGATGAGCTGCATGTCTGATTCGTGGATCGACGCGAAACCGCGGATCGACGAACCATCAAACATCTGGCCGACAGTGAAGAATTCCTCATCAACGGTTGAAGCCGGGATGTTGAAGTGCTGCTGCACACCGGGCAGATCGGTGAAGCGGATGTCAAGGAACTTGACGTCCGTATCTTTAATGAACTTGAGCACTTCTGACGAATCGCGGAACATGCGGGTTTACTCCAAACGACGTGGGCGTGGATCTCGCAGTGTTGCACACTGCGGCTCCCTTGAGATTAGTGTGACGGCATTACCCGTCCGTGACGCTTATGTTTCACACATGTTACAGGCGGGTCGCTCGATAGACTCATTCAGTGCCCGATTCCGCCCCCACCCCCAGCCCGACCGGACCACCAGCGCCGAGCGACTGGCCAGGCGAACGCCTGGGCCTGCCGCGTTACGGAGTCGGTTCGGTGGCCCGCCCTGGGCGACGAATCGCGGGGGTGGCGATCGACTGGGCACTCGCCGTGCTGGTGTCCATCATCTTCTTCCAATACGACGCGCTGGCGACCTCGGTAATTTTCGTGCTCCTGCAACTCGTCTTCATCCCCACGATCGGCGGGAGCATCGGGCACAGGCTCGTTGGCCTGAGGGTCGTCCCGCTCACTGGCGGATGGATCGGTCCTTGGCGTGGGATTGTGCGTTCGGTGCTTCTCGGCATCGTGCTGCCGGCCCTGGTCTGGGATTCCGACCAGCGAGGTTTTCATGACAAGGTCGCCGGTACGGTACTGATCCGGGCCTAAGCGGTTCTGACAACCGCCCGGATACACGAATCGGGCACCTGCCCAGCAGGTGCCCGATTCGTGTCTGCGGCCGCGCCGCGCTGTCGTTTAGCCGCGCTGCGGGCGAGCCTTCATGGGGTCCACGCCCTTGGGGATAGGCAGCTTGGTCGTCATGGACGACAATCGGTTATTGACCGCCAGCACTTCGGCCTTGGTCAAGGTGGGCTTGATGCGCGTGAGGCGTCGAGCAAGCTTGTGCAGTGGTACCGCGTCGGCGTCAGGTCCAACGGAAATGACCGTGACCGTGACGTTTCCCCCGACCTTGGCGACTCTGCGTCGTTCGTCATCGAGCATCCGTGTCGTGCGGGTCTTGGGACCCTCGCTGATGAGCACAACGCCGCCCCGCCCAACGGCGCGATAAACAGCGTCCTGCGTCTTTCCGTTGACTGCTACGGGCATCTCGCTCCCGACCCAGCCACGCTTCAGAGAACTGCGCAGAACCGCTCCGACGGCCCCGGGCTGACCTTCAATCTGGGAGTAGGCGGCCTTTTCTGCCCTCCGCCCCAGAATGATCAACATGACGAGGATGCCCGCCAGAACTCCGGCGACCGCCCACAGAATAATCGTGAGGACGCTGCCCGACGACAGGAGCAGCGCCAGCGCCACACTGATGAGCACCGGGAGGAGAAATCCCAGAATCAGCATCCAGACAATGTTGGAGTCGTAACGCCGCGTCATCTGGAAGACCTGCCACATTTGTTTCATGCGGCCGGGCTTCTTCGGGGCTTTGGGGGACTTATTCTTACTGCGTGCCATGAACATAAGACTACCCAGTCGGCCCAATGCTTCGTGACCGATTTCGGTTACGAAACTGCCTGAGCGAAACCCAACGAGGAGTCCGCCAGGCTGCGCAGCGCTTCGGGCACGTCGCGGCCCGTGGCCTGCATCGACTGGGCCCACAGTCGACCGGCACGGTAGGACGATCGGACGAGCGGGCCCGAGAGTACTCCGATGAAACCAATGGCCTCGGCCTCTTCCTTCAGCTCGATGAATTCCTCCGGCCGAACCCATCGGGCGACCGGAAGATGCCGAGCGCTCGGGCGCAGGTACTGGGTGATTGTGATGATGTCGGTACCGGCATCGTGAAGATCCTGAAGCGCCTGACTGACCTCGGCTCGTTCCTCGCCCATGCCCAGAATCAGGTTGGACTTGGTGATCATGCCGGCAGCCCGCCCCTGTGTGAGCACGTCAAGGGACCGGTCGTAGCGGAAGGCGGGGCGAATGCGCTTGAAAATGCGCGGCACCGTCTCCACGTTGTGGGCAAAGACTTCCGGCTTGGCATCGAAAACCTGGCCAAGGTGGTCGGGATTGCCCGAGAAGTCCGGCACCAGGATTTCGACACCCGTTCCCGGGCTCTGCTGGTGAATCTGCCGAATCGTTTCGGCATACAGCCACGCACCCTCGTCCGGCAGGTCATCCCGTGCCACACCCGTTACGGTGGCGTAGCGGAGGTTCATTGAAACGACCGATTCCCCCACGCGTCTGGGTTCATCGGTGTCGTAGTCCGCTGGCTTCCCGGTGTCGATCTGGCAGAAGTCACAGCGGCGCGTGCATTGAGAACCACCGATCAGGAAAGTCGCCTCGCGGTCTTCCCAGCACTCAAAGATGTTCGGGCAACCGGCCTCCTGGCAGACCGTGTGCAGGCCTTCGCTCTTGACGAGAGTCTGGAGCTTTCGATATTCCGGGCCCATTTTGGCAACGGTTTTGATCCATTCGGGCTTGCGCTCGATCGGTGTTTCGGCGTTGCGAATCTCGAGCCGCAGCAGCTTGCGGCCTTCGGGAACGGCACTCATGCGGACACCTTCACTGTGTTGGCGAGGGCTGTCGGGGAAACGACAGCGTTGGGAAGCCCGGAGGATTGCAGGCCGGATCGAAGAAAATGTGACGTGACGGACGCGATGACGTCGGACGGATCGACAGACCGACCCAGCACTCGGGAGATTGTCGTCACCCCAGCGTCCCGAATGCCGCAGGCGATGATATGGGTGTACGGCTCCAGAGAGTTGCTGCAGTTGAGGGCGAACCCGTGCATCGTTACACCGCTGGCGACACGGATGCCGATGGCGGCGATCTTCTCTTCACTTCCGGCGACTCCGACCCAGACTCCGGATCGACCCTCAACGCGTCCGCCGACGATGTCGAAGTCGGACAGAACGCCGATCAAGATTTCCTCCAGTTGGCGCACGTASCGACCACGTCAACCGGCTCGGCGAGACGGAGGATTGGGTAGCCGACAAGCTGCCCTGGACCGTGCCAGGTGATCTTGCCGCCGCGATCGACGTCGATCACCGGGGTGTCATCCAGCGGGCGTTCCTCGGGCAGGGTGCGTTTGCCCGCCGTATACACGGCGGGGTGCTCAAGGAGCAGAACGGTGTCCGCTTTCTCTCCTGAGACGACGGATTGGTGGACTGCGCGTTGGAGCTCAAGGCCCTCAACATACGGCACGGAGTTGGCGCTTAGCCCCGCGACGACAAAGTCGAGCATGCGTGAAGTCTACGCGCTGCCACCGGGTGGTTTTGCCGCGAGGCTCTCCTCTACCGGCAGCCGGTGTGGACGGCATTCCACAGATCCCCGGCGAGCAGTGAACGGGCTGGTCGACGTGGGCCACTGTGAGTAGCGCCGCCAACGAGGGATAGGGAAACCATGAGAAGAGGCCAGTCACCAGATGTAGTGGGGCCCGTATCCACGCCACCTCAGGGGTTCAACCCGAGCATGCATGCCTCGTGGGCCGCACGACGGGATTCGCCACGCGACGATGTCCGGATCGCGGGATACCGTGTCGTGCGACGGCTCTCGTCCGGTTCCCGGGCAGATGTCTATCTGGGGCATTCGCCCACTGCCGGTGCGGCACCTGTTGCGCTCAAGGTCTTCCGCCCTGAGACGGACGCTGAGTCAATTGAGCGCGAGATCCATACTTTGGGAATCGGGCCGGCCGGGCGATTCGCCCATCTGATTGATGTGGCGACGCTGTCCGATGGTCGTGTCTGTCTCGTGCTCGAACGCCTCGATCCTCGATCGCTTGCACGCTTCCTTCAGGATCGAGCGTGTATTGCGCCGGGAGAGGCCGTCACGATCCTTGCGCCCGTCGTAGCGACCCTTGCTGACCTGCACGCGCATGATTTGGCACATGCGTCTCTGGGTCCGGCGACCGTTCTCCTGCACTCCTCGGGTCGCCCCGTCGTCGCGGGCCTCGGATCGCTGCGCGACCTCCCGGCCCTGGCGACGGCCAGAATGAGTCTGCTTCGCGAGGACTATGGCCGCCTGGCGGTCCTCGTCCATGATGTCCTCGACTGCCTGGAGACATCCGCTGCCGGGTCGGGGGCGAAACGGCTCGTCGCTGATTTCACCTTGGCGGCCCGGTCGGCTCCCTTTCGGCCCTGTCTCGGTGAACTCGAAAGAGCCCTGTTCCAATGGCATCGTGCCGAACCGGTCAGGCTCTATTCTGCAGAGGAGACCGTGGTGGAAGCGGACAGGCCGGGGGAGTCGGTCGTTCGACCCGCTCGGACAGCGCCGTTCTCGGCCACCCAGTCGGGTCGGCATAGCCTGTTGACGCCGGAACCGGTTCTGCATTCGGACCCAGCCACGGATGAGTCCTGGGACTGGAACCTCCAGCCTCACCCCGAGCAGGGTGAACTGCAGTCTGACGCCTCGACATTCAGCCGGCCAGAACGAATGACGACCGGTCCAGTCCGGCGTGGACAGGCGGCGAGTAGTCGGCTGAACCTGTGGGTGGTGGCGCTGCTGGAGGAACATCGCCTTCCCGCCCTTCGCCGACAACTGGTGAAGGGGTTACAGACTCGCCGACGTCCCCTTCTGATCATGGGGCTTGTCGCGAGCTCGACGCTGGTCCTGGCGCTGACCTTTCTGCCGACCGGTGGTGACGCACGCCGTGGCGAGGGAGCAGACGCTGCCCCCGCTGACGGCGGCAGCGAAATAACCAGCTCCGCCGCCACAGAGGCGCCCCTTACAGAGTTCTCCGACGCCGCGACAGCCGTCACGGGTGATGACCCGGTGCGGGCCGTCACGGAGTTGCTCATCCAGCGGTCCGTGTGCCTCGATTCTGCGTCCGTGATGTGTCTCGACAGCGTCGATCAGGCCGGGTCGCCAGCCATGGCAACGGATCGTGCCCTGTTGATGCACATCAAACAGGGGGAACAAACGGAGTCCGCGGAGACGCGTGGATGGGGAGACGCCGCCCTCGTGGAGCGAACGGGAAACATGGCCTTGCTCTCCGTGCTTCCGGCCGAACCGACCGGCGACAGCAAACCGGCCTCGGTCCTTGTGGTCAAGGGCGAGGCCGGCTGGCGGTTGAGGGAGATTTTCACCCTGTGAACAGGGGAACATTTAGCTCATGTAACTCAGATTCCGAGATTGCCTTCGAAAGCGCCGGCTTCAAGGCGAGCCTTCATCGTGGTGAGGAAGAGCGCCGCGTTGGCACCGTCGATGATCCTGTGGTCGTACGAGAGCGCCAAGTACACGCTTGACCGGATGGCGATCGAGTCGAGGCCATCGTTGGTGACAACGAGAGGCTTCTTGTAGACGATTCCGGTTCCGAGAATGGCACTCTGCGGCAGGAACACCACGGGGGTGTCGAAGAGCGCACCACGCGAACCCGTATTGGTCAGCGTGAACGTTCCTCCGGACAGCTCGTCAGGCTTGAGCTTGTTGTCGCGCGTGCGTGCCGCGAGGTCAGCGATCTGATCGGCGAACCCGGCGAGGTCGAGGTCCCCGGCGTTGCGAACGACCGGGGTGAGCAAACCACGCTCGGTGTCAACCGCGATGCTCATGTTCTCCTGGGCGGGGTAGACGATCGTGTCGCCCTCGATCGTCGCGTTGACGATCGGGACGGCCTGAAGCGCCTCTGCCGCAGCCAGTGCGAAGAACGGGAGGAACGAGAGCTTGTTGCCGGTTTTGGCCTGGAAAGCAACCTTCACGCGGTCTCGCAGCATGGCCACGCGAGTGACGTCCACCTCGATAACGGTCGTGAGCTGAGCTGACGACTGCATTGAGATGACCGCGCGCTCGGCGATGACCTTGCGCAGCCGGGACATCGGCTGAGTGGTCCCGCGCAGGGTCGAGACCACGACGGCCGGGGAAGCGGCCGACGCCGGGGCGACCGCAGAAGCCGCTTCGATGTCCTGTTTGCGGATACGGCCGCCAACGCCCGTTCCACTGATCGTGGAAAGGTCGACTCCGGCCTCGTTGGCCAGCTTGCGAACGATCGGGGTCACATAGCCGCTTGTTCCGGCGTGCGATCCACGCGCGGCCGGTACTGCTGCTGCGGGTGCAGCAACCGGTGCGGGTGCAGCAACCGGCGCCGGTGCGGCGACGGGCGCAGCAACCGGTGCCGGTGCGGCGACGGGCGCAGCAACCGGTGC
>NZ_JPRS01000006.1 GCF_000738085.1 Cryobacterium sp. MLB-32 | reverse complement strand
GATTGCATGTAGCGAGGTGAAGCCGCAACGCGTGATGCACCGTGACGCAAAGTCCTATTTCGCGGTGCTTCTCGATGACAACAATCGCAAGCCCATCGCACGTCTGCACTTCAACGGAAAGAAACAGAAGTACGTCGGCATTTTTGATGCGGATAAGACCGAAACGCGTCACGCGATTGATTCACTTGACGAGATCTACCTGTACGCCGATGCCATCCGAAGCTCCGTGAACAACTATCAGGACTAAGGGGATTTACCGGGCCACCGGGGGCGACCGCGTGCCAGACGACCGAACCTAAATAGGGCGGTGCCGGTCACGCGATTGATCACGCCGAGCCGGCGATGCACTGGCAGAGGAGTGGAGGCGAGGGCGTGGTCAGCAACCGACGCTTCTAGCCATCATGGGAGGCCGCGGCCGCACCGGCCGCTCTCGCCACGTCTTCCAGCCCGTCGCGGTACGTCTCCCACCAAATATCATCTCCGGCCGGCAGGTTGTCGTTGCCCTTCCGCATCCCCACGGAACCGTCGATGAGCTCCCGAACGAGGTCGGCATGGCCGGCATGTCGATGCGTCTCCGCGATCAGATGAATCAGGATTCGGTGCAGCGTCGTCGTGCTGCGATCCGCCGGCCACCAAGGCACGACCCCCGTCGAGTCCAGAGGCAGCGCCGCGATCGTCGCGTCGGAATGCACCCACACCCGCCGGTAGAAATCGACGATGTCCGTACGGGATTCCGTGACCGTGGCCCACATATCCGCGTTGGGCTCCGCGCCATCCGCCATCCACGGCATGGATTCACCGAACGGGCGACCGAATGTGTCCCCGAGATAGCCCGCTTCGACGCTCGCGACGTGTTTGATCAGCCCGAGCACGTTGGTTCCGGTGGGCACGACGGGACGGCGCGCGTCATACTCCGACAGGCCCTCAAGCTTCCACACAAGAGCGTCACGACCACTCTGGAGATACCGCTGGAGATCGGCTTTCATGTCTGATTCACTCATGCTGAAACACTGACAGACAACACGCGCCGTGGGTAGAGCAGGGCGGTGATAATCTGCCTTCGCGCAGTCCCTCCACACGAAGCAGAGGTGATGATGACCGAGGCGACCGAGAAACGACGTGACCGCGCCGCCGCCCGCCGCGGGGGCTACGGCGGTGCCATCGTGATCAACGGGGCCCTGCTCTACGCCGTCAACGTCTGGCCGGGATGGCAGGTCCTCCCGTTTCTGACCGACGACCTGCAGCAGCTGCTCCCGCTCGTCAACCTCTCCTTGATCGTCGGCATGTTCACCAATGCGGTGTACCTCATCGTGGATCTCCCTCGCGTCAAGGCCGTCGGAGACCTCGTGACGTTCGGCATCGGCATGGCGATCCTGGTCTCCCTCTGGCGCGTGTTTCCTTTCGCCTTCCCCATCGGCTTCGACTCGAACTTCGTCGTGCGCATTCTCATCGTGCTGTCGATGGTGGGATGCGGAATCGGAATCATCGTGCAGCTGATGATCCTGGTGACGGGGAGGGCGGTGCCGCGTCGCTAGGGTCGGCTGCGCTCGAGGGACCGCTCATCACCGGATGCCGACAGCAACGCCACGACGACCGTACCGTTCTTCGTGGCCTGCTGCCCGATCTCAGTGAAGCCCAAGCGGGAGTGGAACGCGAGCGAGCCGGGGTTCGGCGGAGAGGTGTTCACCTCGCAGAAGACTTCTGCGGCCGCCGACTCGCGTGCGGCGGTGAAGATGGCGTCATACAGCAGCGCGCCGAGCCTCTGGTTCCTCGCCTCGGCACTCACCACGATGCGGTCCACGTAGAGAAAGCTGCGCGACCGCGCAGAAAACCAACGATAATTCTCGCTGGCATAATCGGCGTCGGGGGCGAAGACGATGGCGAACCCGAGCACGACGTGCGGAGCGGCATCCGAGGTGACCACGTGCGCGAGTGCCGCGGCAGCCACCAACGCCTCGAGCCCGGCGGAGTCCAACTCGTTGACAGCCGGCACCGCCGCATTATTAAGATCGAGAATCTGGGCCAGGTCAAGGGAATCGATGGCGCGGAGCGAATATGACATGCCAGCCACGATACAGATCCCTCCTGCCAGCACGGCGTCAGTCCCGGAACGTGGTGAGGAACCCCGCGTCCCGCGCGTCGTGGTCCGCTTCCTCACGAAAGCGGGCCTCCGCCATGCCCCTCGATGCCGATTGACGCCTCCTCGGCAACTCAGTCGTGCAGGATCTTCTGAAAGAGCTTGTGGTCCTGCCATTCGCCAGCGATGCGCAGGTAGCGAGGCGCCGTGCCGAAGTAGTCAAAACCAGCCTTCTGCAGCACACGCTGAGACGCGTAATTATGGAGCAGGGTTCCCGCCTGCAGCCGGTGCAGGCCGACACCTGCCCGCGCGATCTCCACAATTCGGGTGACAGCGGCGGACATCAGCCCCAGACCGGTCACGTCCGCGTCGATCCAGTAGCCGAGGCTTGCGCTTTCGAAGGCGCCATGCGTGATGCCGGAGAGGGTGACGCGGCCCACAATCGCGGTCGGGGTGGCCAGAACCATCGGGACGGCCGCCCCGGACGACAGAGCGGCGAGCTGCTGCGCCGTCTCCCCCTCGTGCCAGGCCGTCGTGAAAAAGTCGTCGGGCCGCTCGGGATCCCACGGCGCCAGGTGCGTGCGGTTCTTGATGTACGTCGCCGCGAGACGCTCGGCGTCGTCACGCCGAAGAACCCGGAAAACGACACCGTGGGACAGCTGAATTGGTTCAATCACCCCATAGAGCCTAGCGACCGCTGGTCAGGTAGTGGGAACACCCTGCGACTCCCACGGAGACGAGCACGCCCTCGGCCATCTCGGCACGCGTTCAAAGCGTCACGTCGACTCCCGGGGCCAGGCGCACCACGACGAGATCGTCGGATGCCTGAGCATCCGACGATCTCGTCGTTCTATGGTTCCGTCGGTTCCGCGTCGCTCTGACGCGTTCCGTCCGGGTTGAGCCGGATCTCGCGCGGCGTGGCCGCGCGCATCCGCTCGTCCGTCCAGCCGTCGTCGTCGGGAGTCAGCCGGTGACTCTCGACCCCCACGGCGTCGGCCGCATCGTCGGCCGGTTTAGGCGGATGCTGCGTCATAGGTGCTCGCAATGACGGCGCCCCAGTACGGGCCGAACATGGTGTTCGCAATGTTGTTGTATCCGAAGCTGTTGACCGAGTTCTGGTAGCCGTTCGCGCCAGAGCCGATGAACCAGGGTCCGCCCGACGAGCCGCCCGTCATATCGCACGGGATTCCCTGCGACTCGGACTGCGCGTACGGGTCGTCGGTGGCGGAGCCGTAGCAGGACTGCAGCGTCTGCCCGGTGAACGGGGCCGCCGCCGGATAGCCGTAGGCCGAATACGTGAGGCCACGGCTGTTGTTGAACGAGACGCCAGAGGCTCCTACCGTGTCGCTGAGGCTTGTACCGTTCGGCGAGGCGACGACAGCGAAGCCCGTGTCGTAGGTGATGTCTCCGCCCGAGGCCCACTGGGTGGGGGCATACAGTTCGGTCGCGCTCCACTGTCCGAACGGCGCGGACCCGTTCTCATACGCCGGAACGAACGTGAACTTCGAGGCGAACGCGCCAGGCCCGGAGTTCACGCAATGGCCGGCCGTCACCACGGTGTTCTGGTTGCCCGAGGCAATCGCGTTGCCGGAGCACACGTAGTCGCTGCCGCCGAGGGTGAAGAAGACCTTGCCGATGTTATCGATCGGCGTCACCTGCGCCGCCATCGGCTGCGCCGCGGGCTTCTGCTTGCCGACCGACTTCTTGGGCCCCACCCGCACGTCGCTCGGGTGAGCGGATGCCACGTTGTCTTGCACCAGCACATCGCCGGGTGTTGCATTCATCATGCGTTCCGACGTCCAGTACGGTGCGCCGGCCTGCTGGGTCTGTGGAACGATCCAGCTCGTGACATCGGACGAATCCGCGCCAGTGGCGGCACTCGCCGCACCGACCGACACGACGCCGGTGAGGCACAATGCCCCGACTGCCAGGGCAGCGAGCGCCCCGGATCTGAATGTGCCAGACCTCAATTTGGTGACCTTCATGGTTTCACTCCAGTATCGATAGCCCCCTACCGGGCATTGGACCGCCGGTAGTAGTACATCGATCATGCTGCCTAAAACCTCTCGTCTACCCCAGTCTGTGAATGCCACGAACAATGCTGTGGGAACCGAGAGAACTCGGACCGTGCCCGCGGATACTGCTATCGCGGGCGCACGCGAGCCTGCGTGCGTTAAGATTTTGTGGTGCCTTCCGTATCGATATCCCTCCGTATCGCCCTTGTCTCCCTGCATACGTCCCCCGGGGCCGAGCCCGGCTCAGGGGACGCCGGAGGCATGAACGTTGTCGTGCGGCACCAAGCGGAGGCCCTCGCGGCCGCCGGTCATTGCGTGGAGATCCTGACCCGCCGGTCCTCGCCCGAGATTGCGAAGAAGGTACAGCTCAACCCGCGGGTCACCCTGCGGTTTCTCGATGCCGGGCCGGCAGCACCGGTCCCCAAGGGAGACCACGAAGACTTCATCGACGAGTTTCGACAGCGGATGTCCGCCCTTGGCCCCTATGACGTCATCCACTCACACCACTGGTTTTCCGGAATGGCCGCACTCCCCCTCGCCCGCAAGCTCGGCACCCCGCACGTGCAGAGCTTCCACAGCATCGCTGCCGACGAAACGTCGCCCCTCTCCGACGGCGAGCGTCCCGAGTCGGCCGGTCGGATGGCCGGTGAGGCGTGGCTCGCCCGCCAGTCCGACGCCATCGTGGCGATCAGCGAGTCTGAGGCCGACACGGTGCGCCACCGCCTGGGAGGCCTGAGCGAGCGCATCGCCGTCGTGCCGCCCGGCGTCGACGGAACCCTCTTCCGTCCGACGAAGCACGCGCCTCGCCCCGGCCGCGGTTACGCGATCGTTGCCGCGCGGCTGCAGCCCCTGAAAGGACTCGACCTCGCGATTGAGGCGATCGCAGCCGTACCCGAAGCCCTCCGCCCCGAACTGATCATCGCCGGCGACGCTTCGAGTGACTTCGACGGCTACGTCGATGATCTCCGCGCCCTTGCCGCCCGCCACGGCGTCGAACGCGACGTGCGCTTCGTCGGCCCGCAATCTCGCGTCAAACTCTCGACACTCCTCCGCGAAGCGCGAGTTGTTCTGGTACCCTCACACTCCGAAACCTACGGGCTGGTGGCCCTTGAAGCGGCAGCCAGCGGCGTTCCCGTCGTGGCCGCGTCATCGGGCGGCCTGCGTGAGGCTGTCCTGCACGGCACCACGGGAATCATCGTGGAATCGCGGGATCCGCGAGCCTGGGGCTCCGCGATCACACAGGTTCTTGCGGACCCTGAGTTCGCCCACCGGCTGTCGCTCGCCGCCCGCGAACGCGCGGAGCACCTCGACTGGCCGCGTTCCGCTCAGAAGCTCCTCGCCGTCTACCGATCCCTGCTGCTTCCCGGCTGCCGACAGCAACTCGCCATCGCGTGAGCATGCTCGATGGGCTGTCCTCCGTTCTCTTCGTGCACGCGCATCCCGACGATGAGACCATCACCACCGGCGCGCTGATCGCGGAGTTGGTCAGCCGCGGCATCCACGTCTGGCTTCTCACCGCCACGCGCGGCGAGCGCGGCGAAGTCGTCGCCGGCCCCCTGTCGGGACTCGAGGGAACGGATGCCCTGAGCGCCGAGCGCGAGCGGGAACTGGACAGAGCCACACGCACCCTCGGCATTGCCGAGCGGTACTGGCTCGGCGAGGCGCCGGCCCGCGCCGAGGCCCTCTCGCCCCGGCACTACCGTGACTCAGGCATGACGTGGATCCGTCCAGGTCTGGCCGGTCCGGCACCCGATATCGCGGACGATGCCCTGGTGCGGGCCCCCCTGACCGAGGTGACTCAGGACATTGCGGCTCTCGTTGCGACCCTCCAGCCGTCCCTCGTGATCAGCTACGACCACGGCGGCGGCTACGGCCACCCCGACCACGTGCGGGTTCACGACGCCGCACTCGCCGCCTGCCGCTGGGCGGCCACGCCGTTCGCCGAAACCGTGCACACACCGTTGGAGGCGAGTGAGTGGTTTTCGCTCGATCAACACGTGGAGACCGTCACTGCGGCGTTGCGCTGCCACGCGAGCCAGCTGACCGTGGACGGTTCTCAGATCGTGCATTCCGGCGGGCAGCGCGAAGACGTGATCACCTCGGTGGGACTGCGCACCCTCTGACGGGTGACAACCGGGCACTAGCGAGGGCAGCTCTGTCGCCATACAGTGCAGGCGGAATACTCATGTTTGCGCTGCTTCATTCGGGATCGGGCCTGAGTCAAGTGGCTGTCACCGCGTCGATGGAGAACTGCAATGTCCCGAACCGGTCCACGTCAACGCCGATTCCTGCTGGCCACTCTGGTCAGCGCCCTCCTGCTCTGCGCCGCCGGTATCGCTCCCGGACCCAGCGCCACGGCAGCAACGGCCGCCTGCACCGCCCCCATCAGCAACGCGATCGCCTGCGAAAACTCGCTGCCGGGTACGCCGGCGAGCGCGTGGAACGTTTCCGGTACCGGTGACACGAGCATCCAGGGTTATTCCACGGCCATGAGCGTCAATGTGGGCGAAACGGTGGGCTTCAAGATCCTCACCCCGGCCCTTTCGTACCGCATCGACATCCTGCGACTCGGGTATTACCAGGGCAATGGTGCGCGAATGATCGTCGCTGGCCTGCTGCCGTCGGCAGCACTGCCCCAGGCGCAGCCGGCCTGCCTCACCTTCCCGGCCACGGGACTGATCGATTGCGGCAATTGGGATGGATCGGCGTCGTGGACCGTGCCGAGCGCATCCGTTTCCGGTGTCTACATCGCTCATCTGGTGCGCAATGATACCGGCGGCGCCAGCAACATTCCCTTCGTCGTGCGTAACGATGCGAGCACAAGCACGATGGTCGTGCAGACTTCCGACGAGACGTGGCAGGCCTACAACAACTACGGCGGAAACAGCCTGTACACGTGCTCGGTCGCCTGCCCTCCCGGCAACCCGCTCACCTACAAGGCGGCATTCAAGGTCTCCTACAACCGACCGTTCACGCCCAGCGTCCAAGGGCCGAACTGGATCATGGACACCGAGTATCCCCTGATCCGGTTTCTGGAGGCAAACGCCTACGACGTGAGCTATCTCAGCGGACTGGACACCTCGACGCGCGGCGCCCTGCTGCTCAACCACAAGGTCTTCGTCTCAAGCGGGCATGACGAATACTGGACGGGCCCCAACGAGCGAACGTCGAGGCAGCGCGTGACGCGGGCGTCAACCTGGCATTCCTCTCCGGCAACGAGATTTTCTGGCGAGCGCGCTGGGAGCCCAGCGCAGCCGGCACGATCACCGCCGATCGCACACTCGTGAGCTACAAGGACACCCACTTCAACGCGCCCACCGACCCGGTCACCTGGACCGGCACCTGGCGCGACCCACGTTTCGGCACGGCGACCGGCGGCGGCAATCCCGAGAATGCCCTCACCGGTCAGTATTTCCTTGTCACGCTGGGATCGAGCGATATCACGGTGCCCGCCGAATATGCTTCACTGAGAATATGGCGCAATACCGCCGCCGCGGCCCTCACCGGCTCGCAATCCCTCACGCTCGGAGCGGGCCTCAAGACCCTCGGCTACGAGTGGGATGCAGACTCGGACAATGGCTTCCGCCCGGCGGGCGCATTCCGCCTGTCATCGACCACCGTGACCGCCCCCGAAGTCTTCACCGACTACGGGTCAACCGTCGCGCCCGGTACGGTCACCCACAACCTCACCATGTATCGCGCGGCCAGCGGCTCCTTGGTTTTTGGAGCCGGAACGGTGCAATGGTCCTACGGGCTTGACGGCTTCACCACGGGTAAGTTACCGGACCGCACGATGCAGCAAGCCACGGTCAACGTGTTCGCCGACATGGATGCCCAACCCGCCACACTGCTGCCAGGCCTGGTAACCGCGAGCAGGACGGCGGATGTGACGCGACCGACATCAACCATCAAATCGGGACTCCAGGGGCAGACCCTCGCCGACGGCACACGAGTGACCATTTCCGGAACGGCGACCGACGCCGGGGGCGGGGTCGTGGCCGGCGTGGAGATTTCCACCGATGCCGGGGCAACCTGGCATCCCGCCACCGGCACAACGGCCTGGACCTATTCCTGGGTCGCGCACGGCAGCCCGAGCACGGCGGTGCGAACACGTGCCGTCGACGACAGCGGCAATCTCGAAGCGCCCACAGCGGGTGCTGATGTGAACGTGGCGTGCCCCTGCAGCCTGTGGGGCAACGGCGTGACACCGATCATCCCCGACTCGGGTGACGCCGGCAGCGTCGAGCTTGGGCTTAAATTTTCCTCGACCGTCGCCGGCACCGTATCCGGGGTGCGCTTCTACAAATCGACGGCGAATACCGGAACACACTCCGGGAGCCTGTGGTCGTCATCGGGCACCCGTCTTGCCACGGCAGTCTTCTCCGGTGAGAGTACCTCCGGCTGGCAATCCGTTGCGTTCTCCACTCCCGTAACGGTCGCAGCGAACACGACCTACGTCGTGTCCTATTTCGCCCCCAAGGGACATTACGCAGAGGCAGCGGGATACCTCTACCCGAATCCGGCTCCGGCGCCGGCAGGGGGCGAATCCGTCGACAGCCCACCGCTTCACGCACCGCGGAGCACCCCTTCGTCGGGGAATGGGGTGTACGTGTACACCGCGACAAGCGCCTTCCCCACAAAAACGTACAACGGGCAGAACTACTGGGTGGACCTCGTCTTCAACACGGGAACCGTGACGGCCACGCCTCCGACGGTCGTGTCGACCGCCCCGGGTAACGCTGTGACCGGGGTTGCGTTGACGTCCAGCGTGGCCGCGACGTTCAACCAGGCCGTGACGGCATCAACAGTCGTCTTCGGGCTCAGGAATGGGGCAGGATCCTCCCTCGCAGGCGCCACCTCCCACGACTCGGCGACCAACACCTCGACGTTCACCCCGACGGCCGCATTGTCTCCGAGCACCACGTATACCGCCACCGTATCCGGAGCCACCACCACCGCGGGACAGACAATGTCTGATTACTCCTGGACCTTCACGACCGCTGCGGCCGTTGTCGCGCCGACGTGCCCGTGCAGCGTGTTCGCCGCGAGCTCTGTCCCGGCCACGGCGAGCGCCGCGGACACGGCCGCTGTCGGTCTGGGCATGAAATTCCGCTCCGATGTGGTCGGTAAGGTCACGGGGATTCGCTTCTATAAAGGGGCGATGAACACCGGCAGCCACACCGGATACCTGTGGTCACCAACCGGTACAAATCTCGCCACCGTCACCTTCACCGGGGAGACCGCCTCCGGCTGGCAACAGGCCAACCTCTCGACGCCGGTGACCATCGCCGCGAATACGACTTACACCGTGTCGTACTACGCGCCGAAGGGCGGCTATGCGGCCAATGGCGGTTTCTTCGGCTCCGCGGCCGACAGGGCTCCGCTTCATGGGCTCGCGAGCGGCACGGACGGCCCGAACGGCGTCTACCGCTACGGCTCGACCGGCTTCCCGACGCTGAGTTACAACAGCAGCAACTACTGGGTGGACGTGGTCTTCACGGCAGGGTGATCCGCCGCTCAGCCAACGTTCGGTTCTGCGGCAATCTCTCGCTTTTCACATTGGCGATGTCCCCCAAAGTAGTGTGGGGTCCACCACGGTTTGTCGCTGCCGACAAATCAAACGAGGGGGAATGCACAATGACGTCATTACTTGTGGGAATAGACCGGAGCGATTCCAGCCGAAGGGCGGTCGCATTCGCTTGTCAGCTGGCCGACGAATCGGGGGCGACGCTGCACATTGTGCACGTGATCCCTTGGTCACCGTATTCATTCAACAGTCCGTCCGAGAATGCGCACCGCTCGGCCAGCAAAGCGCAGGAGATCGCGGCTGCCGAGACACAGATCATGCAGCCTGCACTGGCCGTCACCGCGGACTCCTCCGTGACTCCCACCACGAGCGTTGTGCATGGCAGCCCGGCTGACCAGCTGGTCTCTATTGCGAAACAGCTGAACAGCACGCAGATCATTGTCGGACGAACGGGTGATTCGCGACTCAAGCAGGTGCTCTTCGGCAGTACACCTGTGCGCCTGATTCAAATGTCGAAGACCCCCGTGACGGTGGTTCCATGATCGGGCCAGCGACCGTGGGCGTCATCATGCCCACGGCCAGCGTCGACGATGCCATCAGCAGCGCCTTTACGCCCATCGCGGACTTCATCAGCGGCATCATTTTCTATTCCATCAAGATCGGTGACCCCGAGTCCATCGCGTACATGGAAATCCCCATCATCGTGATGTGGCTCGTCACCGCGGCCTTGTTCTTCACGATCTACCTCAAGTTTCAAAACGTGCGAGGCATCAAGCACGCAATCGACCTCGTTCGCGGTCGCTACTCGGAGCCCGAGGATGCCGGCGAGGTGTCCCACTTCCAGGCCTTGACGACCGCAATCTCGGGCACTGTCGGGCTCGGCAACATCGCCGGCGTGGCGGTCGCCGTGTCCATCGGTGGCCCCGGCGCAACCTTCTGGATGATTCTGGTCGGGTTCCTCAGCATGAGTACCAAGATGGCCGAATGCACCCTCGGAGTGAAATACCGTATTGAGCGCGCGGACGGTTCTGTCTCCGGCGGCCCGATGTACTACCTGCGCGATGGCCTCGCCGCACTCGGCAAACGCCGGATCGGCAAGTTCCTCGCCGTGCTTTTCGCCCTCTTCTGCATCGGCGGCTCCATCGGCGGCGGCAACATGTTCCAGGCCAACCAGGCCACGAGCCAGCTGATCAATGTCACAGGCGGGGAAGACGGCCTGTTCGGTCCGTGGCGCTTCGTCATCGGCCTCGTCTTCGCCATCGCTGTCGGCGCCGTCATCATCGGCGGCATCAAGTCGATTGCCAAGGTCACCGAGAAGATCGTGCCCTTCATGGCGGTTCTCTATATGCTCGGCTGCCTCGCAGTGATCTTCACCAACTTCACGGCCATACCGGATGCGATCAGCCAGATCTTCACCGGGGCATTCAACCCGGAGGGTATCGCCGGAGGTATCGTCGGAGTGCTCATTCAGGGCTTCCAGCGGGCCGCATTCTCGAACGAGGCCGGCGTGGGATCCGCGTCAATCGCACACTCCGCGGTGAAGACCAAAGAGCCCGCAACCGAGGGTTTCGTCGCCCTGCTCGAACCGTTCATCGACACCGTGGTGATCTGCACGATGACCGCCCTCGCGATCATCATCACGGGCACCTGGAGCGACACGTCGAGCGCTCCCGGAGTCGAAACAACCTCCGCCGCCTTCGAAACCGTGGCACCGTGGTTCCCGATCTTGCTGGCCGTCGCGGTCGTGCTGTTTGCCTTCTCCACCATGATCTCCTGGTCCTACTACGGCATGAAGGCCACCGGCTACCTCTTCAAAGACAGCCGCCGTGCGGAGTTCGCCTACAAGATTGCGTTCTGCATCTTCACTGTCGTGGGAGCATCCCTGTCGCTCGGTCCTGTCATCGCGTTCTCCGATGCGATGATCTTCGCGATGGCGATCCCCAATGTGATCGGGCTCTATCTCATGGCCCGCGTCATCAAGAAGGAGATCTTCGGCTACCGCGCCAAGGTCGAGACCGGCGAATTCGCCATGGTCGAAAAATAGAAACCCGCTGAGAACGGATGCCGACGGCCACCCTCACCGGGCTGGCCGACGGCATCCGTCAGTGGGGTGGTGAGAGCGAGCCGGCCGCCGATGCGGCGAGTGGGCGTGATACTCGTGAGAGCACCTTGCTGCGCAACGTAACCTGCGCCCACGCCTGGCGCATTCGCAATAGCGTGGAGGCATGACTACGCCGCCACGCCTGCCCACCGGCCGCCCCGACAAGCACGAGCCCGCCACGATGGGGTTTGGCACCCAATCGGTGCATTCCGGCAACGACATCGATGCGGGTACTGGCGCGCTGCGCACGCCCATTGTGATGGCCAATTCGTATGAGCTGCCCGATGACCCGTCGACCCTCAGTTGGTCGGGTACCGGTACCGGCCTCTACACACGTAATACCGGCATCAACCAGCTCGGCCTGCAGCGGAAGCTTGCCGTGCTGGAGCACGGCGAGGAGGCCGTGGCTCTGGCCAGTGGCGTCGCAGCGCTGCACGCCGTGTTCTTCACCCTGCTTGAATCCGGGGACCACGTCGTGGTCGCCAACGTCACGTACGAGGCCGTCTATCGCCTGTTCACCGATCTGTTGACCACGAAGTACGGCATCCTGGCCACGTTCGTCGACTCGACCGACCTCGACGCGGTGCGCGCCGCCATCCGGCCGGAAACGCGCCTGGTGCACGTGGAGACGGTGGGCAATCCCACGACGACGGTCACGGACATCGCGGAGGTCGCCGCCATTGCGCACGCCGCGGGCGCCCTGCTGTCGGTGGACAACACGTTCACTCCCCCGCCGCTGTTCCGGCCTTTGGATCATGGCGCAGACCTCGTCGTTCACTCGCTCACGAAGTACATCAACGGGCACGGCGATGCGATGGGCGGTGCCGTGGTCGGCCGTGCCGAGCTCATCCGACAGATCAAGCTGGATGCGATGGTCGACGTGGGCGGGGTCATCAGCCCGTTCAATGCGTGGCTGATCATGCGCGGCTCGGTGACGCTCCCTCTTCGCATCCGCCAGCACTGCGCGTCAGCCCTAGCCGTTGCGGAATTTCTCGAAGCCGACCCACGCGTCGCGTACGTGGCCTACCCGGGGTTGCCGTCGCATCCGCAGCACGAGGTGGCCGCACGACAGTTACCGAACGGTTTCGGCGGCATGATGGCGTTCGCGGTGCAGGGCGACGCGGATGCCCAGAATCGTTTCGTGGCCGCCCTGCGCGTGATCACCTCCGCCGTCTCTCTCGGCCACGACGAGACCCTGATCGTGCACGTGGACGGCTCCGGACCACGGGTCACGGCCTACCCACCGGAGTTCCGGCAGTTCGGACACCTGCGTCTCTCGGTGGGGCTCGAGGACACCGCC
Source organism: Cryobacterium sp. MLB-32 (assembly GCF_000738085.1). Taxonomy (GTDB): domain Bacteria; phylum Actinomycetota; class Actinomycetes; order Actinomycetales; family Microbacteriaceae; genus Cryobacterium. The sequence goes on along the minus strand of NZ_JPRS01000006.1, from coordinate 117,576 downwards.
GATCTGCTCGCAGATCTGGCTGCGGCGCTCGACGAGACGTTCAGCCCAACGCCGTAACCGGGCGAGCTGTTCCCGGCCTACGGCGGCGGGCTCAGGCCGCGACGAGCAGTCGGTCGGGAACGCTCGACTCGACGTGTCCACGCAGGGACGCCAGCAGCCGGGGCAGCTGGTCGTGCGGGGCGGCGGGCGCTTCGGGGTGCCACTGCACTCCTGTGATGGGCGCGGTGCGGTGTTCGAGGGCCTCGATGAGCCCATCGGGTGCCACGGCGGCCGCGACCAGCCCAGTGCCGAGCCGGCCGACGCTCTGGTGGTGGGCGCTCTGCACGAGAATTTCGGTGTCGCCAAGGCCGAGGGCCAGGCCACTGGTCTCGGTGAGGGTCACCGCATGCGTCGAGAGCACCTCGTCGATCGGCACGCCCTCGTTCTTATGAATGCCCTCGTCGATGTGCTGCACGAGAGATCCGCCGAGGGCCACATTGATGATCTGCAGCCCACGGCAGATTCCAAGCAGGGGCGTTCCCGAGGCGAGCGCACGGCGCACGACCGCGATCTGGCCTTCGTCGGCCGCCGAGAAGTGCGCGGTTTCTCCTTCGTAGCCGGTCTCGGCGCCGTAGAAGCTCGGGGTGATGTCTTCGCCGCCGACGATCACGATCGCGTCTGCGTGCCTCGTGTCCCACAGGAGCTCGTCGGGCGTCGTGTCCGCCGCGGCGATGCGGGTGACGTTCCAGCCGGCACTGACTCCGTCGGCGACCACGCGGCCGTTGAGCACCTGCACCTTGGCGTGGTATTCGGGGCGGTCGGGGCGAGCGCCGGTCACCTCGATGACGACGAGACGGGGGGCGAACATCTGTGTCGTGAGCTGTGTCATATCGGTCGCCTCCGCATCCGTTGGGGTTTCGCTACTGTCTCCATTGTGGATGCGCACGGCGCCGGTGGCGAGGCCACGCGTAACACAGGGCAACCTGAGGCGGGCGCGCCGCCTCGGCGCCTGTTCAGACGGGGTTCCTAGACTGGACCCCAGACGAGTCGTATGCTCGCCTCGAGCAGGTGCTCTGCTGACCTCACTGAAGCTTTCGAAAGGACCACGACGTGGTGAAACAGTCCATCTTTGGCCGCATTTCCCAGCTGGCCAAGGCCAACATCAATTCCCTGCTGGACTCAGCGGAGGACCCTCAGGTGATGCTCGACCAAATGGTGCGTGACTTCACGAACAGTATCGCGGACGCCGAGAGCGCCATCGCGGAGACCATCGGCAACCTTCGCCTCCTCGAAGACGACTATAGGGAAGACGTCGAGGCCGCCCAGGAATGGGGCAGCAAGGCGCTCGCGGCGAGCCGCAAGGCGGACCAGCTGCGCACGAGCGGCAATCCGGCCGACGCCGACACGTTCGACAACCTCGCCAAGGTGGCCCTGGGGCGCCAGCTGGCGAGCGAGAAGGAAGCAAAACAGGCCGAGCCGCAGATCGTTGCCCAGACGGCCGTTGTCGAGCAGCTGAAGAGCGGCCTCAATGCCATGAAGGACAAGCTCCAGCAGCTCTCGAGCAAGCGCGACGAACTGATCGCCCGCGCGAAAACCGCTCAGGCCCGGCAGCAGGTGATGGACGCCGTCAAGAGCATCGATCTGATGGATCCGACGAGCGAGGTCAGCCGGTTCGAGGACAAGATCCGACGCGAAGAGGCGCGCGTGCGCGGAGCTCAGGAACTCGCCGCATCCAGCCTCGACGCCCAGTTCGAGAGCCTCGACGACCTCGGCGAGCTCTCCGAGGTCGACGCCCGCCTGGCCGCCCTCAAAGCCGGATCGAACCCCGCGCTCGGCGTCTGACCGGACCGCCGGCACCGAAACCGTGATTTGATGCCACTATGACAACTCTCGGACTCATCGGTGCCGGACACCTCGGCAGCCAAGTGGCCCGCCTCGCCGTGCGCAATGGCTACCGGGTCGTGGTGAGCAATTCCCGCGGACCGGAAACTCTGACTGGGCTCGTGGCGGAGCTCGGCGACAACGCACGCGCGGCGACGCCGAAGGAAGCCGCCTGTGCCGGCGATATCGTGATCGTGTCGATCCCGCTCACCGCACTCAGCAGCCTGCCCGTTGACGAACTCGTCGGCAAGATCGTGATCGACACGAACAACTACTACCCGCAGCGTGACGGGCACATGGAGGCGCTCGACAACGAGACGAGTACGGTTTCCGAGCTCCTGCAGGCGCATCTGCCCGAATCCCGGGTCGTGAAAGCGTTCAATCATGTCGTCGCCGCCGACCTCACCGCAGACAACCGAGACGCCGGTTCACCCGAGCGCCGAGCGCTGATCGTCGCCGGTCATGACCCCTCGGCCCGGGAAGTCGTGGCCTCACTCATTGACGTTTTCGGCTTCGACGCACTCGACATCGGTCCGCTCGAGGAGGGGTGGCGCATTCAGCGCGACACACCCGGCTACGGCGCCAGTCTGGATCTCTTCGGCCTGCGAAACGCCCTCGCCGAGGCGATCCGCTACCGGGACATGTAACTGAGCATTCGCGGTTTCGCGTCAGACCGCTCGTCGGGCCATACTGAAGATATGGCTCCCACTTTCGTTGTAGTTCCACAATGGCAGGGTTCAGTTTCTCCACGCGCCATGCGCCTCGTAGACGGGGCGACGGCCATTCAAGGCGACCTGCCCGCGTCGGCGACGCGCGAGGTCGAGGTTCCCGTCGAGGCCGGTGACGCGCTCGACACCGGCATTCACCGCTTCTCCTCGCTGCAGACCGTGCGCCAACGTCAGGCCGCCGTACTGGGCCTGGTCACGGATTGGGCATTCACCATCGGCGGCGATTGCGGCGTCTCGCTCGCATCGGTCGAACACGCGAGTCGGCACCATCCCGGAGACGTCGCGCTTGTGTGGTTCAGTGCTCATCCGGAACTGCACACCCCGGACACGTCACCGTCCGGTGGATTCTGCGGAATGGTGCTGCGCGCGATCGCCGGTGAAGGCCATCCGGACGTCGCTCTCGACGAGGCGAGCCGGATTCCCTTTGACAAGATCGTGCTCGCCGGTTCACGAGACCTCGACCCCGCTGAGGCGGAGGTCATCACCAACCGCTCAATTCGAAGCGTGTCCGTGGACGACATGGGCACGCCCGAGTCTCTCGTTGCCATGGTGCGCGCCACCGGCGCCACCAACATCTACGTGCACATCGCACTCGACGTACTCGATCCCTCCGCGGTGAGAGGGCTCGCCGAGCTGGTTCCGTTCGGCCTCAGCGTGCCCGCCCTCACGAGCGCCGTGGCCGCCTTGCGCGCAGAGTTCACCGTGGTCGGGGCCAGCATCGTCGGCTTCTCACCGATCTCCCCCGCCGACGCGACGGACGATTTGCCCAGCATCCTGCGTATCATCGGCTCGCTGACCCGCTGACCCGTTGAGTGGCCGAGCGGCCGAGCGGCCGAGCGGCCGAGGGAGTCAGTCTCAGATACGCTGCGTCACCCAGACCCCAGCATGCACACGCCAATGGAGGCCCCATGACCGAGAACACCGTGCAGAGAATCATCACCGAGCGGCGCGGTCACGTGCTCCTCATCGGCTTCAACCGCCCGGAGAAGCGCAACGCCGCCGATTTTGCAATGCTGCAGCAGCTGGCGCTCGCCTACGGTGAGCTGGAGCGTGACCCCCAGCTGCGCGTCGGACTCGTGCATGCCGTCGGCGACCATTTCACCGCGGGGCTCGACCTCGCCGACGTCGGGCCCCGCTTCGGCCCGGAAGGCCTCGACATGGTGCCGGAGGGGGGCATCAACCCGTGGCAGGTGGACGGCACGGCCCTCTCCAAACCCGTGGTCATGGCCGTGCAGGGCACCTGTCTGACGCTCGGGATCGAACTCATCCTCGCCAGCGACATCGCCGTGGCCGCCGAGTCCACGAGGTTCGGCCAGATCGAGGTGTCCCGCGGCATCCTGCCATTCGGCGGCGCGACGATCCGGCTCCCGCGCGCAATCGGCTGGGGCAATGCCATGCGCTGGCTCCTGACCGGCGATACCTTCGATGCCGCAGAGGCGCTCCGCGTCGGTCTCATTCAGGAGATCGTTCCGGATGGTACCCAGTTCGATCGCGCACTGGCTCTCGCGCAGCGGATTGGCGACCAGGCTCCCCTCGCGGTGCAGGCGACGCTCGCGAACGCGCGCACGGCGGTGCGTCACGGAGATGCTGCGGCCGAGGCCGAACTGCAGCCAGCACTCGCCCGGCTCGCCGTGACCAAAGATGCCCGCACCGGCATGGAATCTTTTCGCACTCGCACCCCTGCCGTCTTCGAGGGCCGATAACCGTCGGATCGCCGGATTGCTGATCGACGTTCCCCTCACGTGTGCGGGTAGGCTTTTGCCATGATGACGCATACAACGCCCGCGACCACCTACGACGTCATCGTGATCGGCGGCGGCGCCGTCGGTGAGAACGTGGCCGACCGCACCAGTCAAGGCGGTCTTCGCACCGTGATTGTCGAGAATGCGCTGGTCGGCGGCGAATGCTCCTACTGGGCCTGCATGCCGTCCAAGGTTCTGCTGCGCAGCGGAGCGGCACTGGCCGCAGCGCTCCGGGTTCCCGGTGCCGCCGAGCGGGTGACCGTTCGCGCCCCTGACAGCGGCACGGCGTCCGTCGACGTCGCCGCCGTCCTGTCGAGGCGGGATGCCATCGCAAGCAACTGGTCGGATGCCGGGCAGGCGCGCTGGCTTGACGGTGCCGGCATCGGTCTCGTGCGCGGCCACGGTCGCCTGAGCGGAATTCGTGAGGTGACGGTGACTGCGGAAGACGGTTCCGTGACGGTGCTCACGGCCACCCACGCCGTCGTTCTCAGCACCGGATCCGCTGCGCTCCTTCCCGATATCCCCGGGCTCAGCGGTGTGACGCCGTGGACGAGCCGCGAGGCGACATCCGCGCAGAGCATTCCGGCCCGCCTCGCCATCATCGGCGGCGGTACCGTGGCCACCGAGATGGCGACGGCATACGTGTCGCTCGGCTCGAAGGTCACCATGATCGCCCGTGGCTCGGTGCTCAGCGGGCAGGAGCCCTTTGCCGGAACGATGGTGACAGCGGCACTCGAAGGGAACGGCGCGACGGTTCTGCTCGACACCGCCACCACCCGGGCGACTCGCACGGCGTCCGGTGACGTGGAGTTGACCCTCGACGACGGGGGCACGGTCGAAGCGAACGAGGTGCTCGTCGCGGCCGGGCGCGTGGCCGTCACCCATGATCTCGGAATCGATACCGTCGGTCTCGAACCCGGCGACTGGTTGACCGTCGATGACACCCTGCTCGTGCAGGGGGAATCCCCCGCCCTGTCGGGCAGCTGGCTCTACGCCACGGGCGATGTGAACAAGCGGGCGCTGCTCACGCACCAGGGCAAATATCAGGCACGTGCCGCTGGCGACGTGATCGTGGCACGTGCCGCGGGAGGCCCCATCCATGATCAGCCCTGGGGAGCTCACGTGGCCACGGCCGACCACGCCGCTGTTCCCCAGGTCACGTTCACCGATCCGGAGGTGGCCTCGGTGGGCCTCACGGCCGCCGGCGCTGTGAAGGCCGGTTACCGCGTGCGCATCCTCGATTACGATCTGGCCGCGCTGGGCGGGGCAAGCACCCTCGCGGACCACTACACGGGACGCGCTCGAATGATCGTCGATCTCGACCGAGAGGTCGTCATCGGAGCGACCTTTGTCGGCCAGGACGTGGCCGAGCTTGTGCACTCCGCCACCATCGCCGTCGTCGGCGAGGTGCCGATCAGTCGCCTGTGGCATGCCGTGCCGAGCTATCCGACCCTCAGCGAGGTCTGGCTGCGCCTGCTCGAACAGTACGGACGCCCCGGCAGCGAGCAAGCGTAGTCCGCATGCGCCGCCTTCTCTTCGACTCGCCGATCAGCCGGGCCGGCTACGCGTATGCCACGCTGGTCGGCACGATCTGGGGTTCTCTGTGGAGCACCGGCCGCGTCGAACGCCGGAGCGGCCTGCTGGTCTTTCGCGGCATGCCCGCGTGGACGTTCGGTCGCGGCGGCTCGTGTGTGGGCGGCTGCTACCTGACAAAACAAAACGTGTCAGCGGATGTGCTGGAACACGAGGCCGTGCACAAACGGCAGTGGCAGCGTTACGGCATGCTCTTTCCCGTGCTCTACGGCCTGGCCGGACGTAACCCCCTGACGAACCGTTACGAGATCGAGGCCGGCCTCGAAAAAGGCGGCTACCTGCGCCGATGAACCACAGAACGCCCGGTCTCCTGAGACCGGGCGTTCTGTGGTTCATCGTGCCGGGGCGCTAGTTCGCGCTGACCGGCTCCGCCTCGGCCAGGGCCGCAAGATTGCGGCGCAGGCTGGCTCCGAGTTCGGCGTCAACGCTCGTCCAGTACCAGATGGCCCGTTCGGTGACCTCGGGGCGGGTCACGCCGCTGACGGCACCGGTGATGGTGTCCAGAAAACGAGCCTTGGCCGCGTCGTCGAAGACCTCGCGATACAGTGATCCGGCCTGACCGAAGTCGCTGTCCTCGCTGCGCAGCGTGGCTGCGGACTGCAGGAGCGAACCGTCATTCTCCCAACTGCCCTCGCCGGCCGCGGCAGGATCGGCGACCGGGCCACCGAGGGAGTTCGGAGCGTAGTTCGGCGCGCTCGCCGGGTTGAACCCGTGGCGTGCCGCACCGTCCTGGGAATAGTTGTTGACCGGAGCCTTCGGGGCGTTGACCGGAATCTGGTTGAAGTTGGTTCCGATGCGGTAGCGCTGAGCGTCCGGGTAGGAGAAAATGCGCGCCATGAGCATCTTGTCCGGGCTCGCTGCGATTCCGGGAACCATGTTCGCGGGGGACAGTGCCGCCTGCTCGATCTCCGCGAAGAAGTTCTCCGGGTTGCGGTTGAGCGTGTGGGTTCCGACGGGGATCAGCGGGAAGTCGGAGTGCGGCCAGACCTTGGTCACATCGAAGGGGTTGAACCGGTACGTCTTGCCCTGCTCGTACGGCATGACCTGCACCGAGACGTCCCAGGACGGGAAGTTTCCCGCTTCGATCGCGTCGTGCAGGTCGCGACGGTAGTAATCGGCGTCGGCGCCGGCGATCAGCTCGGCCTCGGCACCGTCCATCTCGATATTGCCCTGGTTCGACGTGAAGTGGTACTTCACCCAGAAACGCTCGCCGGCGGCATTGATCCACTGGTAGGTGTGTGAACCGTAGCCGGGCATCGTGCGCCAGGACAGCGGCAGGCCGCGGTCACCCATGAGATAGGTCACCTGGTGAGCGGACTCCGGGGACAGCGTCCAGAAATCCCACTGCATGGTCGCGTCGCGCAGGCCGGAACCGGGAAGGCGCTTCTGGGAGTGAATGAAGTCGGGGAACTTGATGCCGTCCCGGATGAAGAACACCGGGGTATTGTTCCCGACGATGTCGTAGTTACCCTCTGTCGTGTAGAACTTCACCGAGAAGCCACGAACGTCGCGCCAGGTGTCGGGGCTGCCCTGTTCGCCGGCAACGCTCGAGAAACGCTGCAGGGTGTCGGTTGTCGTGCCCGGCTGGAACACAGCGGCCCGCGTATACATCGAGACGTCTCCGGTGACGACGAACTGCCCGTGGCTCCGCCGCCCTTGGCGTGCACGATGCGCTCCGGGATGCGCTCGCGGTTGAACTGCGCGAGCTTCTCGACCAGGTAGCGGTCATGCAGGGCGGTGACGCCGTTGGGACCGACCGTGAGGGAATGTTCGTCGCTCGCGACGGGGGTTCCCGACTGGGTGGTGGTGGGCTCGGTGGTCATGAGTCTCCTGAGTGTTGTGTCGAGGGGTGAGTTGTAGCGGAAAGGGAACGGGGGAACGAGGGCTCAGTGAGCGGCGAGCTCCGTTTGGCAGGCAGGGCAAAGACCCCAGTACGTGACCTCGGCCGAGTGGATGACGAAGCCCGACGTGTTCTCCGGCACGAGACACGGCGCGGAGCCGACCGCGCAGTCGACATCGTGCACGGCACTGCAGCGGGTGCAGACGATGTGGTGATGGTTATCGCCCACCCGTCGTTCGAACAGGGCCGCGGATCCTGCCGGCTCGATCTTGCGTATCAGCCCGGCGTTACCGAAAGCGGCGAGTATTCCATACACGGCCTGCAGCGACGTACCCGGCAGCTGCACCTTGACGAGGGAGAACAACGTCTCCGCGCTGACGTGGGGCGTGTGTGTCAGGGCGCCGAGCACGGCCAGTCTCGGCTCGGTGACCTTGAGCGCGGCGCCGCGAATGCTGTCCGCGAGATCGCCCCCCGGCGAGAACGCGCGGACCGCGTCGCTCACACGAGGAGAGCGGGTTTCGGACATATTCCGAGCCTAGCACTTGTTTTGAATTACTCAATTTAAGGTTTCCTCCTCGCCGGGTGAGCAATAAGCTGGATCACGGCCATCAGAGACTGAGTGGGAGATGCCGTGAGAGCGATTGCACGATTTGTATCCGGACGTCGAACCGCGTGGCTGGTGCTCGCCGCCACCGCTGTCGCCGTCGGGCTGCTGTTCAGTCTTCTGCCGAGCGCCTCCGGCGATGATTTCCCCACCACCGGGCTGCCCGATTCGAGCCAGGCCGCCCAGGTCGATGCCCTGCTCGCGGATTTCCCGTCGGCGAAGGCCACATCCGCCATCGTGGTGTGGAGCCGAGGCGGGGACGCCCTGACCGCGGCGGATTCCGCCGCCATCACGGCAAACGCCGAGGCCCTCGGCCTGCAATCCACAGCCCCGCCCGCGACGGTCCCCCGGTTCAGCGATGACGGCCAGGCCGCACTCAGCGTGGTGCCACTCGAGTCGAGCGGTGTGACGGCCGACATCACCCAAACGGCCACCGACATCCGCTCGGTCGCGTCGACCGCCCTGCCTACGGGGCTGACCGCCTATGTCACCGGCCCCGTAGGATTCCAGGCTGACATCAGCAACGCCTTCGCCGGGGCCGACTTTCGGCTCTTGTTGGTCACCGTGATCGTGGTCGCGGTACTGCTGATCGTGACCTACCGCAGCCCCGTGCTGTGGATCGTGCCACTCGTCGTGGTGGGTGCGGCCGACGCCCTCGCCGGTGTCGTGGCCGGTGCCCTCGCCGAGCCGCTCGGCTTCCGGCTGGACGCTTCGATTTCAGGAATCCTGTCCGTGCTCGTCTTCGGTGCGGGAACCAACTATGCCCTGCTCCTGGTGGCCCGCTATCGGGAGGAGTTGCTCCACACTCCGAGCCGCAACGACGCCATGTTCACGGCCGTGCGGAGCGCCGGCCCCGCCATCGCTGCGAGCGGCGGCACCGTGGCCCTCAGCCTGCTCACCCTGGTCTTCGCTGAGCTTTCGGGCAACAGCGCCCTCGGAATCGCCTGCGCGATCGGCGTTGTGATCGCGATTCTCTTCGCCCTCCTGGTGCTTCCGGCCGCCCTCGTCGTCTGCGGCCGTGGGCTCTTCTGGCCCTTCATCCCCCGGGTGCGCCCGGACGCCAACCCGAACGCCGAACCCACCGGGGCGTGGGCCAGGCTCGGCCGCGGAGTGCAACGCCGTCCGGTCCCCATCGCCATCATCGCCTCCCTCGGCATCGCTGCGCTGAGTCTCGGGCTCGTGGGGGCGAGCGTAGGCCTCTCGCAGGCCGACCAACTGCTGGGCAAGCCGGAGTCCGTGCTCGCGCAGGCGATCGTGGACGAGTCGTTCTCCGCCGGGCTGACCAGCCAGACCGTTGTGCTCACGCCCGATGCGGCATCCGACCAGGCAGCGCGCATTATCGCCTCGGTGGACGGCGTCGGTGCCGTGCAGCCGAGCGAGAGCGCGAACGGCCTCACCCGGTTGAATGTGTCACTCGACAGCGAGCCCGGCAGCGATACGACATTCGCCGCGATCGCCGCGCTGCGGACGGCGCTCGCGGATGCTGAAGGCCCGACGTCGGAGAGCCTCGTGGGCGGAAGCGATGCGACCGCGTTCGACACGAAGACGCTTGCCCAGCGCGACCAGGATCTGATCATCCCCATGATTCTGGCCATCGTCTTCACGATCCTTGCCCTGCTGCTGCGGTCACTCGTGGCGCCGGTGCTGCTGATCCTCACGGTGCTCGGCACCTTCTTCGCCAGCCTCGGCGCCTCGAACTGGATCTTTCAGAACCTGCTCGGCTTTCCCGCCTTCAACACCAATGTGGTCCTGTTCGCTTTCCTGTTCCTCGTCGCCCTCGGCGTGGACTACAACATCTTTCTCACCACGCGTGCCCGACAGGAAAGCATCCGACACGGCACGGCGGACGGCATGGTACGAGGCCTGAGTTCGACCGGAGCGGTGATCACGAGTGCAGGCATTCTGATCGCGGCCGTCTTCGCTGTGCTCGGAGTGCTGCCAGTGGTGGCCCTCACCCAGATCGGAGTGATCGTCTGCATCGGCGTGCTGCTCGACACCCTCGTGGTGCGCACCGTGCTCGTGCCGGCCCTGGTCTTCATCACCGGTGACCGTTTCTGGTGGCCGTCCCGCCCGGCACACCACTGAGCGGACGTAGAACAACAACAACGGCACCCGGGTCGGCCGTGAGGCCGGCGCAGGTGCCGTTATTGTTGTGCCGCGTGAGCGTTCGGGGTTAGACCGAAGCCTTCTGCGGAGCCTTGTAATTGGCATGAGACTGTTCCACAGCGGCGTCGAACTCGGCGTCGATTTCAGCGGAGGGCTTGTACGTCGCGAGCGAAACCACGACGGCAACAAGCAGGCTTGCCGCGAATCCAGGCACAATCTCGTACAGGGTCGCGCTCAGCGGGGAGTTACCCCAGATGAAGACGACGACGGCACCCGTGATCATGGATGCCAGCGTGCCCCACGTGGACAGCTTCTTCCAGTACAGCGAGAGAAGAACCACAGGGCCAAAGGCAGCACCGAATCCGGCCCAGGCGAACCCGACCAGTTCCAGGATTGTCGAGTCGCGGTTCAGGGCGATCAGTCCGGCGACAAGGGCCACGAGAAGCACACCGAGACGGCCGAGCATGACCATCTGCTTGGGCGAGGCGTCCTTCTTGCCGACGATCTTATAGAGGTCCTCCACGAGGGCCGAGGAACAGACGATGAGCTGCGAGGAGATCGTGCTCATGATGGCGGCAAGAACCGCGGCCAAAACCAGTCCGGCGATAAAGGGGTGGAACAGCGTCTGCGAGAGCAGCAGGAAGACCGTTTCCGGGTTGCCCAGAGTCAACTCGGGGTTCTGTTGGAAGTAGGCGATGCCGATGAGCGCGGTCGCGACTGCACCGAGCGCAGTGATGATCATCCACCCGATGCCGATCCGGCGCCCGGCTTTGGCATCCTGCGGTGTGCGCAGGGCCATGAACCGCACAATGATGTGCGGCTGGCCGACGTAACCCAGTCCCCACGCCGCAGCCGAGATGATCCCCAGAACGGTTCCACCAGCGGTCAGCGACAGCAAGTTCGGATCCACCTCGCGGATGGAGTCCAGGGTGGCGGTGACCCCGCCTGTGGCATTGAGGGCCACCAACGGAACAGCGATCAGCGCGACCAGCATGAGGATGCCCTGGGCGACGTCAGTGAGGGTAGCGCCGAGGAAGCCACCGAACAGCGTGTACAGCAGGGTGACACCGGCGACGATCAGCATGCCGACCAGGAAGGTGGAGCCGAAGGATTCCTCAAAGAATACGCCGCCGGCGACCATGCCGGACGACACATAGAACGTGAAGAACACCAGGATGATCAGGCCGGAGACCACGCGCAGCAGACGCGACGAGTCCTTGAGCCTGTTCTCGAAGAAGCTCGGGATCGTGATGGAGTTGTTGGATATCTGGGTGTACGAGCGCAGCCGCGGGGCCACGAACTTCCAGTTCAGCCAGGCGCCGATGGTGAGGCCGATGGCGATCCAGGCCTCCACCAGCCCCGACACGTAGATCGCGCCGGGGAGGCCGAGAAGCAGCCATCCGGACATGTCGGAGGCGCCGGCGCTGAGCGCCGCAGTGCCCGGCTTGAGGCCACGGCCTGCGAGCATAAAGTCGTCGAGATCCTTGGTCTGCCGGAAGGCAAACCATCCGATCGCAACCATGCCGGCGAGGTACAAAATAATCGCCATTAACTGGAAAGACTGATCCGTCATTGGTTTCCTTAAGTTCGAAGCCCTGTGTACAGGCGATTTCAGTCCTCAAGTATCGCAGAAATCTGAGTTTTCTGTGAATTGGCACATTTATCGGCCTCTTGATATGGCTCGATCTGGGCCGAGTGCTATAAGCCCAACCACGGTTCAGGGGGCACTCTGTCCTGCCATCGGAAGTGCCGTTCGAGCTGGGCGCCGAGGGCGAGAATCGTTGCCTCACCACCCGGTCTTCCGATGAGCTGGACCCCCATCGGCAGACCCTCCATCGTGTGTGAAACCGGCAAGACGATGGCCGGCAGGCCACTGACGTTGACCATCGAGGTGAACGGCGTGTACTGAACCTGCTGGGCGAAATTGCGCTCCGGATCCACCGCGTCGTACCAGCCGACCGGACGCGGCGTGAGTGCGAGCGCCGGGGTCAGCACCGCGTCGAAACGCGACAGCTGGCGAATGAACGAACGCTCGAAGGCGCTCAGCGCCGCGAGCGCCTCGGCCAGGTCTCTGGCCGACAGGGCACGCCCACGATTCATCAGCCACCGGGTGAGTGGGTCGAGCAGTTCCTCCTGCTGGTCGCCCTCGGCCGGGATACTCGCCGCCCCCGCCTGCCAGATGGTGCGAAAAGCCGGAACATAGCTCGGGTCGGGTTCGAGCGCCAGGTCCTCAAGGCCGTGACCGAGCACATCGAGTTGACGTTTGGCCATCTCGAGGGCGCTCAGGGCCTCCGGCGCGAGGCGGATGTCGTAGTCATCGTCCCACGCTGACGACGTCATGGCTCCGAGCTGAAAACGGCCCTCCCCCCGCACAGCCTGGGCCAGCAGCGGGCCGCCGTTGTCGGGGGCCCGCAGGGCGAAGTGATGATCGGGGCGATTCCCGCTCGGCGTGACCATCGCGTCAAGCAGCAGGGCGGCATCCGCCACCGTACGGGCGAGTGGACCGGCCACCGGCAGGCCGCCGAGTTTGTCGATGCCCGATGCGGCCGGAATGCGTCCTCGTGACGGTTTGACGCCCACCAGGCCGCACGCCGCGGCGGGGATCCGCACCGATCCGCCGCCGTCAGACCCCGGCGCAAAAGGGAGCAGGCGCGCCGCGACGGCCACCGCTGCTCCGCCACTGGATCCGCCCGCACCCAGCTCGGGATTCCACGGATTGCGCGCGGGAGGCCCCGCCAGACCCTCCGTGTACGAGGGAAGCCCGAATTCGGGCGTGCTCGTTTTACCGAGGCTCACTCCCCCGGCCTCATCGAGGGCGAGCACGAGGTCGTCGGATTGCTCCGGTACGAAGTCCCGCATCAGGCGGGAGCCGAAGCGAGCGGGCACGCCCTCCCGCAGCTGCAGGTCCTTATCGGCAAAGGGCAGCCCCCAGAGGGGCGCGGTGCGGGGCACGTTCTGTTCCACATACCGCGCCCGAGCCCTCGCGCGCTCGGCGGTGACCGTGACGAAAGCTCCGAGTGCCGGGTCCAGCGCATCGATGCGATCCAGGTAGTGTTCCGCGAGTTCGGACGGAGTCAGCTCGCCGCTCTGCAGCGCCTGCCATTGCTCGAGCGCGGTGAGTTCGTGTGGTTCGGCCATGCTGCGAGCCTAGCTTTGCCGGTAGCGTTATCCCATGAGACGCTCACTGTACAACCCGATGGGAACCACCGCGCTCGTCACCGGGGCCTCGAGCGGCCTCGGAGTCGGCTACGCGCATCAACTCGCCCAACGCGGCGCAGATCTGGTGCTCGTCGCCCGACGGCAGGACCGGCTCGAAGCGCTCGCCGTGGACCTGGCCGAGAAATACGGCACCGTATCGACCGTCATTCCTCTCGACCTCACCGCGCCGGATGCCGTGCCGGAGTTGGTGGCCGACCTGACGTCCCGCAACGTGACCGTGGGCACTCTCGTCAACAGTGCGGGGTTCGGTACGATCGGAAACTTCGTCGACGCCGACGCCGACCGGCAGGCCGAACAGATCACCCTGAATATTCTCGCCCTGACGCGGCTGACTCACGCCCTCTTGCCTGATCTCATCTCCACGGCCACCCTGCATCCGAACGCCGCCGCACTCGTGAACCTGGCCAGCACCGCGGCATTTCAGCCGGTGCCGCACATGTCGGTCTACGCCGCGAGCAAGGCCTATGTGCTGAGCTTCACGGAAGCACTCTGGTACGAGACCGGCACGAGCGGGCTCAAGGTCATTGCCGTGTGCCCGGGTTACGTCGACACCGAATTCTCTGCGGTCGCCGGCAACCATCAGTCGACAGACCGTCATCTGACAGTGGATCAGGTGATGGCGAGCACATTCGCCGCACTCGATCGATCGTCAACACCACCCCAGGTCATTGTGGGCGCCCTGAACGCCGTTCTCGCCCGGGCGGCGATCCTGTCGCCCCGCCGTACCGTGCTCACCGTGGCCGGGCGACTGCGCTGAAGCGGTGCTACTTGAGGCTTTTCTGCATCAGGACGGTGCCGAGCCAGCGCTCGAACTTGAATCCGACCTTGCCCATTCGGCCGATTTCTTCGAAGCCGAAGTCACGGTGCAGCTTGATGGACGCATCCGCACCCTGATCCGCAATGACCGCAATGATTTCTTTCAATCCGGCCGCCTTGGACCGGGCGATCAATTCTGCGAGTAGCTGCCGACCAAGCCCCTTGCCGGTCGATGCCGCGCCGAGGTAAATGGAGTTCTCAACGGTGAACCGGAAGGCGCGTTTCTGCTTCCAGGGAGCGACGAGCGCATAACCCAGGATCTGCCCGGCCGGGGATTCGGCCACGATGAAGGGCATACCGTGCTTGCTCAGGTAATAAAATTTGTCCCGCCATTCCGGCAGGGTCATCGCGTCTTCATCAAAGGTGACCGTGCTGTTCGCGACGTAGTAGTTGTAGATCTCCCGAATGTCGGCAGATCGGTGACCCTCGCCTCACGCATGGAATACGTGAACGGATTCTCCGGCGCTGCTTCCGGCCGCAGGTGCCTCGGCAACCGCCGTCGACGTTCGTATTCCTCTTCCAGCACCACGCACGACCTTTCCCCGACTCTCCACCAGATTACCCGAGCGACCAGTCCACCGGCGCAGCACCCTGTCGCGCGAGGAGCTCATTGGCCCGGCTGAACGGGCGGGATCCGAAGAATCCGCGGCGCGCCGACAACGGGCTCGGGTGCGGCGACTCGATGATCGGAGTGTCCCCGAGCAGTGGGGTGAGGCTGCCGGCGTCCTTGCCCCACAGAATCGCGACGAGCGGACCGGGGCGGGCGACGAGCGCGCGAATGGCCTGATCTGTCACCGCTTCCCAGCCGTGGCGGCGGTGCGAACCCGCGGCCCCTGCCTGCACGGTGAGAACCCGGTTCAGCAGGAGGACTCCGGCGCGAGACCAGTTCGTGAGGTCGCCATGCTCCGGCGCAGCCACCCCAAGATCGGAGCGTAGCTCCGTATATATATTGACCAGGCTCCGTGGCACCGGGCGTACCTGAGGGGCGACCGCGAAGGACAACCCGATCGGATACCCCGGAGTGGGGTAGGGGTCCTGACCGACGATCAGCACGCGCACGTTCTCGAACGGGTCCCGAAAGGCGCGCAAAACATTCTGCGGCGCCGGCTGCCACGTGCGCCCCTCCAGGGTCTCCCGGTCAAGAAAACTTTCGATCCGGCTCAGCTCGTCGAAGACCGGTGAGAGCGCCACCGTCCATCCGGGGTCAAGCTGCTCGCGGAGGCTAGGCACCAAAGGTGCTCACGAGCACGCCGCCCTCGGCCTGGCTCACACGCCAGACGCTGCCAGCACCGACCACCCCCAGCGCTCCTTCACCGACGATGAGCGCCGTGTTCTCATCGATCGCGAGACCGCCTTCGATCAGGCCGGCTTCGGTGGCCGAGATCAGTCGTGAGAGAGTTCCCCACTGGGCCGCGTGCACGTCCACCGTCACGTCGAGCAGGCCGATGCCCTGCTCGATCGTGATCTCATCGAGGTCTTCGGAAGCATCCTGCGGGCTGACTTCGACGCCCCCGATACGCCAGCCGCCGACTATGGCGCGCTCGGCGGCGATCATCGCCCCGGCCGAAAACCCGAGGTAGGGGATGCCCGCAGAAACCTGACGACGGATTTCACCGGCGATCGGCACAACGGCCGCGAGGTAGGCGGGGGTCACACCGCCGCCGATGAGAATGCCGTCGACATCCGCGACGGCGAGGTTCGTCGCACGCTCGCCCGGGGTGAGCACGGTGACGACCGATTCGATCGCCCCGGTCACCTCGAGAGCGGTTCGCAAGACGGCTGCGTGTTCGGCGCCATCTCCGGCCCGCACCGCGATGATCGCGATGCGGGGGTCGGTTCGACCGGATGCTGTTGCCCGCGCCGCCGTCTCGGCGAAGAACGCTCCGTAGACACTCGCGTGGTGTTCGGGTGCGAGGCCACCGCCGACGAGATGGACGCTCATGCGCACACCGTCGAAGCAGAGGTGGCGGGGTCGGGGGTCGCTGCGTGGTAAGTCATGAACTAAATTTTAGCCGCCTGACTTTTGCGTGCAGCGACTCCCTCCGCCCGCCGAGCGTCTCAGACCAACTGTTCTCGGTCGGGAACGTGGCGCTCATCCTGACCGTTGTAGACCGACAACGGTCGAATCAGTGCGTTTGCCGCGCGTTGCTCGATGATGTGGGCGGTCCACCCGGTCACGCGCGCCGCCACGAACAGCGGAGTGAAGCTCAGCGTGTCGAAGCCCATGAGGTGATACGCCGGCCCGGACGGATAGTCCAGGTTCGGCAGGATCGCCTTCTTCTCGGTCATGGCCGCCTCGAGGGACACGTACATGTCGAGCATCTCGGGAGCGTCATAGTGCTCGATGAGCGTCAGCAAGGCCGCCCGCATGGTGGGAACGCGGGAGTCACCACGCTTGTACACGCGGTGACCGAAGCCCATGATCTTGCGCTTGTCAACGAGTGCCTGATCGAGCCACGCCTTCGCACGGACCCCGGCACCAGCACCGAGACCAATCTCGGTGAAGGTGTGCATCACGGCTTCGTTCGCCCCGCCGTGCAGGGCGCCCTTGAGCGCGCCGATCGCTCCGGTGACGGCCGAGTAGAGGTCCGCGAGGGTCGACGTGATGACGCGGGCGGTGAATGTCGAGGCGTTGAAGGAGTGCTCGGCATAGAGAATCATCGACACGTCGAACGCGTTGACGACCACGAGTTCCGGCACCTCGCCGAAGGTCATCCGCAGGAAATTGGCCGAATAGCCCAGGTCGTCGCGCGGCTCGACCAGATCGAGACCGTGACGACGGCGCTGGTCGTAGGCGACGATCGCGGGCAGCTGGGCGAACAGTCGGATCGCCTTGGAAAGGTCGGCCTCCGGCGACTCATCGGCCGTGGAGGGATCGCTCGCTCCAATCACGCTGACGGCGGTGCGCACGACGTCCATCGGGTGTGAGGTGAGCGGCAGCTCGTCGATGACCCGCCGCACTGCCGGGTCCAGGTGACGCAGGCTGCGTTCGAGTATTTCGAAGGCGGCCAGTTCCGCCTCGGTGGGAAGTTCGCCGTGCCAGAGCAGGTATGCGACCTCCTCGAAGTTGCACCTCGCGGCGAGCTCCTGCACGGGGTAGCCGCGGTAGAGCAGCGAGTTGGTGTCCGGGTTGACCTTGGACACGGCGGTCCTGTCGACCACCACCCCGGCAAGTCCCTTGAAGATCGTGGGTTCCGGCGCGGCGGCGGGCGGGGATTGCGGCTCAGTCATAGTCATGTCGCTCCTTCAGACCTTGGATGTGATGTGCGGATTGAGGGTGAAGTCGAAGATGCCGGAGTCGAATTGGCTGTACTCCGAATAATCCAACAGCTCGTAGAGGTCGGATCGGTGCTGCATCTCACCGAGCATCGGCTCGAGAGTACCGTGCTCACGAATCGAGTCGAGCCCCCGATCGGCCGATCCCATCGCGAGGCGGAGGAGCGATACCGGGAAGATGACCATGTTCATGCCCACGTTCGCGAGCTGGTCGACCGTGTAGAGCTCACCCTTGCCGAACTCCGTCATATTCGCCAGCAAAGGCACATCGACGGCAGTGCGCATGGCCTCAAACTCGGCCAGGCTTCCCATCGCCTCGGGGAAGATGGCGTCGGCTCCGGCGTCGGCCAGTCTTTTCGCGCGGTCAAGAGCCGCATCCAGTCCGTCGACCGCGCGCATGTCCGTGCGCGCCATGATGAGGAAGTTCGGGTCACGCCGGGCATCCACGGCCGCGCGAATGCGTTTGATCGCCGTGTCGTCGTCGACGACCTGCTTGCCGTCCAGGTGCCCGCACCGCTTGGGGTTGACCTGATCCTCGATGTGCATGCCGGCCAGTCCCGCATCCTCGAGGGTCTGGATCGTGCGCGCCACATTCATCGGCTCGCCGAATCCCGTGTCGGCGTCGACGATCGACGGCAGTTCTGTCATCCGCGCGATCTGCTGGCTGCGGCCCGCCACCTCGGTGAGCGTGGTGAGCCCGATATCGGGCAGCCCGAGGTCGGCCGACAGCACCGCTCCAGAGATGTAGACCCCCTCGAAGCCCTTGTTCTGGATGAGCTTTGCTGACAGCGGGTTGAAGGCGCCGGGAAAGCGCTGGATCACGCCGGAGGCGAGCCCGGCCCGCAGGGCGAGGCGCTTGTCGGCTGCCGAGGTGCGCGAGTACAGCATTAGAAGATTCCCATCGGCGCGCCGGTCGTGGGCAGCAGGCCCGGGCGGGCCGTGATCGTCAGCTGACCGAGGTCGACGGCGCTGAGCTCCGGCAGTCGCTCGGCGAGCGCCAGGAACCGCTCGATTTCGGGGCCCTCCAGCACGTCCGCGGCGAGCATCCGGAACTTGTTCACGTACTCGGCGCGACCGAAGGGCTTGGCCCCGAGCGGATGAGCGTCGGCGACCGCGATTTCGTCCGTGATCGTGCGTCCGTCGGTGAGCGTGATGACCACGCGGCCGCCGAAGGCCTTCTCGGTGACATCCAGGGAGTGGTAGCGGCGCGTCCACTCCTTATCTTCCGTCGTCGTCACCCTGTTCCACAGTGCCACCGTGTCGGCGCGGCCGGCGCGTTCCGGCGAGTAGGAATCAACGTGATGCCAGCTGCCGTCCTGGAGCGCAACGGTGAAGATATACGGAATCGAGTGGTCAAGCGTCTCGCGGGAGGCCGTGGGGTCGTACTTCTGCGGGTCGTTCGCGCCGGAGCCGATCACGTAGTGCGTGTGGTGGCTGGTGTGGATGACGACGGAGGCGATGTTCGTGCCATCGACGAGCTCCGGGTAGGTGCGGTGCAGTCGACGAGCCAGGTCGATCCACGCCTGGGCCTGGTACTCGGCCGAGTGTTCCTTCGTGTAGCTGTCCAGGATGGCGCGCTTGGCGCTGCCGGGCTTGGGGAGCGACACGTCATAGGTGTGTCCCGGTCCATCGAGCAACCAGGCAATCACACCGTCCTCGCCCTCATAGATGGGAGTCGGGCTGGTTTCGCCGCGCAACGCACGGTCCACGGCCTCGACCGCCATCTTGCCGGCGAAGGCCGGAGCGTGCGATTTCCAGCTGGAGATTTCGCCCTTGCGTGACTGCCGGGTGGCGGTCGTCGTGTGGAGCGCCTGGCCGACGGCCTGGAAGATGATCTCTTCGTCGAGACCGAGGAGTGCGCCGATGCCGGCAGCCGCCGACGGGCCGAGGTGGGCCACGTGGTCGATCTTGTGCGCGTGCAGGCTGATCGACTTCACCAGGTCGATCTGAATCTCGTAACCGGCGGCGATCCCGCGCACCAGGTCTCGCCCGGTGAGTCCCTTGGCGGTCGCGAGGTGCTGGGCGACGGCGAGGATCGGCGGAATGTTGTCACCCGGGTGCGAGTACTCCGCGGCCAGGAATGTGTCGTGGTAGTCCAGCTCGCGAACGGCCACACCGTTCGCCCAGGCCGCCCATTCCGGCGACACGCGGCGACCGGGGACAAGCCCGAAGACGGTCGAGCCTTCCCCACCATTGGAACGAGGGTGCGCAAGTGCCTGCGATCGGGCGGCGGTGACAGGCTTGCGAGTCAGGGACGCCGCGGCAACCGAAGCGTTGTCGATGACGCGGTTGATGACCATCTCGGTGACGTCGTCTGTGACCTCAACCGGGTCAGCCGCACAGGCGGCGATCTTCCAGGCCAGCTGGTCCTCACGGGCCAGGTTTTCCTCACTGCGATGAACGCGAACGTGGTGGAGCTGCACGATGGATCCCTTCGTTAATCGACCGGGGTGGTCGCATCCTCAGCAAGCGTCGCGAGGACGTTCGTGAGGCTCTGGTGGAGATGAACATGAGTTGCGTGGGCGGCGAGCGAGGTGTCGCCGGCGATGATCGCATCGATGATGAGCAGGTGCTCCGCGGCCGCGGCGCGAAGCCGCTCCTGATTGCCCCTGGCCAAACGACGGATGCGAGCGAGGTGTGTGCGCACACTCTCGAGCGCACTATAGAGGAATGGGTTCGCAACAGCGGCGTCGACGGCAGCCTCAAAGTCGTCAATCAGCTCGTAGTAGCGGTGAATGCCTTCGTCGCCCTGAAGGAGGAGCTCGGGAGCGGTGAGGAATTTCTGCCGAAGCCTCTCGAAGGGTGCGGGGTCCCGGCGCTCGGCCGCCAGGCTGACGGCGTGAACTTCCAGTCCCTCCCTCAATTCATACAGACCGGTGATGCTGTCGACCGAGAGCTCCGTGACCTCGAATCCACGACCGTTCCGCCCCATAACGAGGCCGTCGGCGATCAACCGGGCCACGGCTGCCCGCAGCGGTGTGCGGGAGACCCCGATACGTTCCGCCTGCTCAACCTCGAGCAGGCCGGTGCCGGGTGCCAGCACGCCGTCCAGGATCTCCCCGCGCAGCTGACGGTACGCACGCTCGCTCGCGCGGACGGGTGAGGCACTGCCGGGAGAGGCAGTGACGGGTGCTGTCGACCCCAACATTGCGGCTTCTGTATACACAACCATGATCCTATTCCACCGCAACGGGTTTTATGCAATACTTCAACCACTCTCGGTATACAGAGACGCTTCGATGGAGAGGTTCACATGACCGGCGCACTACAGGGCACCTACGCCGACACCTGGCGACGCAGCATCGAATCCCCCGAGGACTTCTGGATGGAAGCGGCTCAGGGCATCGAGTGGAACACCCCTCCGCGTGCCGCACTCGAACAACGCTCCGCAACCGACTGGACCTGGTTTCCCGGCGGTCGGCTCAATACGAGCTACAACGCCCTCGACCGACACGTGCTCGCCGGCCGCGGCTCCCAGACCGCCCTGATCTACGACTCAGCCATGACCGGCACCCGCATTTCCCTCACCTACCTCGAGTTGCTCGGCCGGGTGGCCAAATTCGCCGGCGCCCTGCGAGCCAACGGAGTCGGCAGTGGAGACCGGGTCATCATCTACCTGCCGATGATCCCCGAAGCCATTATCGCGATGCTCGCCTGCGCCCGCATCGGCGCCGTCCATTCCGTCGTGTTCGGCGGCTTCGCCGCCAACGAACTTGCGGTGCGCATCGACGACGCCCGACCCTCCATCATCGTGACGGCCTCCGGAGGCCTGGAGCCTGGCCGCGCGGTGGAATATCTTCCCCTCGTGCAGAAGGCGCTCGCCCTGAGCGCCGGATCGGTGCACACGGTCATCGTGCGCAACCGGGATGCGATTCCCGGATCGGCCGCGGACTACGTCGATGAAGCCGTGTCCTGGCTGGACTGGGCCGACGAAGAAGACAACGCAGCCCCCGCGGACCCCGTGAGCATGGCGTCGGAAGACCCGCTCTACATTCTCTACACCTCCGGCACCACCGGCAATCCCAAGGGAATCGTGCGGGACAACGGCGGCCACGCCGTCGCTCTGGCCTGGTCCATGCGCAACATCTACAACATCGAACCGGGCGACGTGTACTGGGCCGCCTCAGACGTCGGCTGGGTCGTCGGCCACTCGTACATCGTCTACGCCCCGCTGCTGGCCGGTGCCACGTCGATCATCTACGAGGGCAAGCCCATCGGAACCCCGGATGCCGGCGCGTTCTGGCGGGTCGTGCAGGACTACAAGGTCAAGGTGCTCTTCACCGCGCCGACGGCCGTGCGTGCGATCCGCCGGGTGGATCCCGAACTCACGGAACTGGTCAAATACGACGTGTCGAGCCTCACGAGCCTGTTTCTGGCCGGCGAACGCCTCGACCCCGAAACCTTCCACTGGGCCAACGACGGCCTGCACTGCCCGGTTATCGATCACTGGTGGCAGACCGAAACCGGCTGGGCGATCTGCGCCAACCCGCTGGGGATCGAAGAGCTCGAAACACGTCCTGGCTCGGCCACCGTACCCGTTCCGGGGTACAAAATCGACATTTTGGACTCACAGGGGCATAAGGTCAAGCGCGTGGGCAAAGACGGCAACATCGCGATCCGACTTCCCCTGCCCCCCGGGACTCTGCTCGGAATCTGGGGCAGCCCGGAACGATTCCAGAGCGCGTACCTCTCGGCATTCCCCGGCTACTACGCCACCGGCGACTCCGGTCACTTCGACGAGGACGGCTACCTGTACATCATGGGTCGAACCGACGACGTGATCAACGTGGCCGGCCACCGGTTGTCGACTGGCTCGCTGGAAGAGGTGCTCACCCTGCACCCGGCCGTCGCCGAATGCGCCGTGCTCGGAGTGCACGATGCTCTGAAAGGCCAACGCGCAGCAGGTTTCGTGACCCTCAAGGCCGGCGCCGTCATCGACCATGACACGCTCGCCGGCGAGCTGGTCGCCCTGGTTCGAGAGAAAGTGGGTCCCGTCGCGGCCTTCCGCGATGTCACCATCCTCGACCGCCTCCCGAAGACCCGATCCGGCAAGATCCTGCGCAAGACCATTCGCCAG
Organism: Cryobacterium sp. MLB-32; assembly: GCF_000738085.1. Taxonomy (GTDB): domain Bacteria; phylum Actinomycetota; class Actinomycetes; order Actinomycetales; family Microbacteriaceae; genus Cryobacterium. The sequence continues at coordinate 94,715 of NZ_JPRS01000006.1, read as the reverse complement.
ATCGTGGACGGCGAGCCGTACACCGTTCCACCGACCATCGAGGACCCCACCGTTCTCGATGACCTCATACTTGCGGTCTCCGGGTCCGCTCACAAGGCGACGGAAACCGCACGCACCAACACGCCCGTCACCACATCACCACAGCAGTAATCCCCTTCCCCATCCCCGTCCCCCGCACGGACCATCACCACTGAAGCAAGGAGGCTCCAATGAGTGAACAGTTGAAAGACACCACCCCACAGTCACAAATCGACTACATCGCCTACGAGAAAACACCCAAGTTCAAGGAACTACAGAAAACCCGGCGCAACTTCGTCGTGCCCCTGACAGTGTTCTTTCTGCTCTGGTACTTCGCGTATGTGCTCGCCGCCGGGTACTTCCCGGAGTTCATGGCAACGCCGGTCTACGGCCGTATCAACCTGGGGCTGATCCTCGGACTCGGCCAGTTCGTCACCACCTTCGGCATCACAATGTGGTACGTCTCCTTCGCCAACCGCAAGATCGACCCCCTCACCGAAGACCTTCGCTCTGACCTGGAACGGATGGAAAAGGCATGATCGCCAGCACCCTGCACGCGTTTGTGACGGCGGTCAAGCCCGTCGAGAACAACCCCGTCCTCAACATCTCGATCTTCCTCGCCTTCGTCGGCGTGACCCTGATCGTGGTGATTCGCGCCGGACGCAACAACAAAAGCGCGGCCGATTACTACACAGGCGGCCGGTCCTTCACGGGACCGCAGAACGGTTTCGCCATCGCCGGCGACTACCTCTCCGCCGCGTCCTTCCTCGGAATCGTGGGCGCCATTGCCGTCACCGGATACGACGGCTTCATGTACTCCATCGGCTTCCTCGTGGCCTGGCTCGTCGCCCTGCTACTGGTGGCCGAGCTCATGCGCAACACCGGCAAGTTCACCATGGCCGACGTGCTGTCCTTCCGCCTCAAGCAGGGCCCGGTTCGGGTCGCAGCAGCCACGACAACCCTCGCCGTGTGCTTCTTCTACCTGCTGGCCCAGATGGCCGGAGCAGGCGGCCTCGTGTCGCTGCTCCTCGGCATCAACGACAAGCTCGGACAGTCGATCGTCGTCGTCGTCGTCGGCGCCCTCATGATCGTCTATGTACTCGTCGGCGGAATGAAGGGCACCACCTGGGTGCAGATCATCAAGGCCTTCCTGCTCATCATCGGCGCACTTGCGATGAGCATCTGGGTGATGGCGATCAACGGATTCAACCTGTCCGCGCTGCTGGAGAGCGCCGTGGCCGTGTCGACCTCCGTTCCCGCCGACGCGATCCTCGCTCCGGGGCTGAAGTACGGTGCCAACCCGCTGGACTTCATCTCCCTCGCTATCGCCCTCGTGCTCGGAACGGCCGGTCTGCCGCACGTTCTGATGCGCTTCTACACGGTGCCGACAGCCAAGGAAGCCCGCCGCTCGGTGGTCTGGGCCATCTGGCTCATCGGAGGTTTCTACATCTTCACGCTGATCCTCGGCTTCGGTGCCGCGGCCCTCGTGGGTGGCGAAACGATTCTGGCCGCTCCCGGTGGCGTGAACTCGGCTGCTCCCCTGCTGTCGCTTGCGCTCGGCGGTCCGCTGCTGCTCGGCTTCATCTCCGCCATCGCCTTCGCGACGATTCTGGCCGTGGTGGCCGGGATCACGATCACGGCGGCCACGTCCTTCGCTCATGACATTTACGGAAGTGTCATCAAGAAGGGCAAGGGAAACCCCGATGACGAGGTCAAGGTCGCCCGTCGCACGGTGGTTGTGATCGGCATCCTCGCCATCGCCGGTGGTATCGGCGTTCAGGGGCAGAACATCGCCTTCCTGGTGGCCCTGGCCTTCGCCGTCGCGGCGAGCGCCAACCTGCCGACCATTCTCTACTCCCTGTTCTGGCGTGGTTTCACCACCCGCGGCGCGGTCTGGAGCATGTACGGCGGACTCACCTCGGCGATCGTGCTGATCGTGCTCTCGCCGGTCTTCTCCGGCACGCCCACGTCGATGTTCGGTGAGAGCGTCGACTTTGCCGTCTTCCCGCTCAGCAACCCGGGAATCATTTCGATCCCGCTCGGGTTCATTCTCGGCTGGCTCGGTTCCGTCACGAGCACCGTCAAGGAAAGCCCGACTCTCGCCGCCGAAATGTCCGTTCGCTCCCTCACCGGCTTCGGTGCGGAAAAGGCGGTCGAGCACTAGAAACGAGAGCACCTGCACGACAAGCGGCGCCCGAGATGTGAATTCTCTCGGGCGCCGCCCGTGTTGTCACCCGCAATTCACGCGAGGTGGCGGGTCAACGAACCGTCAGCGCTCCCCGCGCGACGCGCGTCGGAGCGGCCTGCGCGACGGGCTTGATCACGATGAGGTCGAGGTTCACATGGGCCGGCCGCAACACACTGGACACGATCGTCTCGGCCACGTCCTCGGCCGACAGGGGATTCGGAACGTTCTCGTAGGCCGCGGCGGCCTTGACCGGGTCACCGTCGAAGCGCACGAGCCCGAACTCGTCGGTCTTCACCATGCCGGGGGCGATTTCGATCACCCGGATCGGCTCGCCGTTGAGCTCAAGCCGCAGTACCTCAGTCATGGCGTGCGCGGCGAACTTTGCGGCGTTGTAGCCGCCTCCGCCGAGGTAGGCGACGTGACCGGCGATCGACGTGACCGTGACGATATCGGCGGATGCCGCGGTATCCGTGATCGAGGCCCGGAGCAACGGCAGCAGGGCGCTGGTGACCCGCTTGACGGCGAGCACATTGATCTCGAACATCCAGGCCCAGTCGTCGATGCTCGAGTTCTCGACCGAGTCGAGCCCCTTGGCCCCGCCGGCGTTGTTCACCAGGGCGTTGACGGGCCCGGATACCGCGAGGTAGTCCCGGAGGGAGTCCACGTCGGCCTGCCTCGTCAGATCGGCGGTGAACACGTCCGAACCCGTCTCCTTCCTGAGAGTTTCCAGACGGTCTGCGCGACGTGCGACACCGACCACATCCCAGCCCTTCTCTCGGAATGCGCGCACCGTGGCGGCCCCGATTCCCGAACTTGCACCGGTCACAACAACTCTTCGAGTACTCATTTACCTATTGTGGCCGCAGAATGGTGTGAATGACCGCACCGCACCCGGCACCACCTCGCCCCCAGAAGCGACGGGTCCCTCTCTGGGACAACGCCCGCTGGATCGCCATCACCCTCATGGTGGTTGGCCACGCCATCCTCAAGCTGATCGGCGAGTCCGATCAGGCCTACGCGATGTATCTGTTCATCTACGCCTTTCACGTGCCCATCTTCGTGGCCGTCAGCGGATACTTCGCCAAGTCCGGCCCGCCCGGCACCCGCCAGCTCCAGCGGCTGCTCACCGACATTGCGTTTCCGTACATCATCTTCGAAACGATCTGGACCTGTGTTCACTGGTTGCTCGGCGGAAAATTCACCCTCGACTACTCGACGGCGAGCTGGACGCTCTGGTTCCTGCTGGCCCTACTCGTGTGGCGCATCATCCTGCCCTACCTGGTGATCTTGCGCTACCCACTGCTGATCAGCATTGCGCTGTCGATCAGCAGCGGATACGTCGACCAGATCGACAGCACGTTCACGCTCTCGCGCACGGTCGGGCTGCTGCCGTTTTTCGTGTTCGGCTGGAAATTGCGGCAGTGGAAGGTCACCGACCGATGGCTGGCGCTCTCGACCGGCACCGTGTGGAAATGGCGCGCCGGCGCGTTCGCGTTCTTCACATCCGTCTATGCGCTCATCTCGGTCAACATCGAGCTTCTCCGAGAGCTCAAGATGCGCACGTTTCTGCTCTACGACGAGAGCTACGCGCTCTTCGGATATTCGCAGTTCTGGGCCGGGGGTGTCCGGCTCGGCCTGATGGTGCTCGCCTTCGCCCTGATTATCGCGTTCCTGATGCTCATCCCTCGACGCGCGACCTGGTTCACGCCCTTCGGGGCGGCCACAATGTACATTTACCTGCTGCACAGCTTCGTGCTCTTCCCGATGCGAGAAACGGGAATACTCGACGGGCCACAACCGGCGTGGGTGTTACCCGGGGTGATCGTGCTGAGCGTGGTGATCTCGGTCGTGCTCTCGCTTCCGTTCGTGAGGCGGGTCTTCCGACCGTTTGTCGAGCCGAGAGCACGCTGGCTGTTTCGGCCGGCGGCGGCCACTCCCACCGGCACCATCGTGCTGCCGCACAGCGATCGGAAGTGACCGAGGGGCACCGGGGCGTCTGGCCAGATGACGCCGTATTTCGCTGTCCTTGCATGTGTTCCGCGGGGCTGTCTATGCTCGCTGCAGAGCACTGGAACGTCCGGGCTCGTCGAGAACACCAGGGAGACAGAGTTCATGAGCGACAACGCGGCACGCTGGAAATTTGAGACCAAGCAGGTTCACTCGGGTGCACGTCCGGACCCGGTGACCAATGCCAGGGCGACTCCGATCTACCAGACGACCTCGTATGTCTTCAACAGCGCAGAACACGCGCAGAACCTGTTCGCCCTCGCCGAATTCGGCAATATCTACACCCGCATCCAGAACCCCACCCAGGCCGTCGTGGAAGAACGCGTCGCCGCCCTCGAAGGTGGCACCGGCGCCCTCCTCGTGGCCTCCGGCCAGTCGGCCTCAACGTTCTCCGTGTTGAACATCGCGCAGGCCGGCGATCACATCGTGTCGTCCAGTTCCATCTACGGCGGCACGTACAACCTGTTCAAATACACCCTCGCCAAGTTAGGCATCGAAACCACCTTCGTGGAAGACCAGGACGATGCCGAGGAATGGCGTCGTGCCGTGCGCCCGAACACCAAGCTGTTTTTTGCCGAAACGATCGGCAATCCCAAGATCAACGTGCTCGACATCACCCTGGTTTCGGACGTGGCGCACGCGGCGGGCGTTCCCCTCATCGTCGACAACACGATTGCCACCCCGTATCTGATCCGTCCTTTCGAGCACGGTGCCGACATCATCGTGCACTCCGCCACCAAGTTTCTCGGCGGCCACGGAACGATCATCGGCGGCGTCATCGTGGACGGTGGGAAATTCGAGTGGTCGAAGAACGTTGAGACGTTCCCGGGGCTGACCGAACCCGATCCGTCCTACCACGGTGCGAGCTACACTGCCGCGGTCGGCGACGGCCTCGCCTACATCATCAAGGCCCGCGTGCAGCTGCTCCGCGACCTCGGTTCGTCCATCGCACCGGCGAGCGCCTGGCAGCTCATCCAGGGCATCGAGACCCTCAGCCTGCGCATCGAACGCCACGTGCAGAACGCCCAGGAGATCGCCGAGTGGCTCGACAACCACCCCGACATCGCCACGGTCAACTACGCCGGACTGCCGTCCAGCCCGTGGTACGAGGCTGCCAACAGGTATGCCCCTCAGGCGTCGGTGCCGTGCTGTCATTCGAGCTCAAGGGCGGCGTGGATGCCGGTCGAGCCCTCGTGGACAACCTCGAACTGTTCAGCCACCTTGCCAACATCGGTGACGTGCGTTCCCTGGTGATCCACCCGGCCTCCACCACCCATGCGCAGCTCACCCCCGAGCAGCAGCTCACCGCCGGCGTGACTCCCGGACTCGTGCGCCTGTCAGTGGGAATCGAAAACGTCGCCGACCTCAAGGCCGACCTTGAGCTCGGGCTCGCGGCCGCACGCGGTGTTGTCGAGGCGTCACGCGCCAACGCCTGACCCCCTCTGTCAGTCACCTGACCTCCCCGTCGGCCGCCGCGCCACCCCGTCGTGAGCGCATTCGGCGGGGTGGCAGGTCGGGTCGGCGTAATATTGCGCCGACCCGGCGTCAGGACCGGCAGAATAGAAGCGTATGGAATGGCAATCTCCCTCAGACACGGTCCCCTCCAGCTTCATCACTGAAGCCCAGGCGCGGTCGCTGCGTGGCAAACCCCCGGCGAGCGGTGCGTGGCGCGACGGCGATCCGGTGGGTGACCGTCTCTTCGAGAACATCGGTCCCCTGCACGTTGAGTCGGGGGCAACACTGCCCGGTGTCCGCATCGCCTATGAGACCTGGGGCGCGTTGTCCCCCGCGGGCGACAACGCGATTCTGGTGCTCCACGCCCTCACCGGAGACAGCCACCTGCGCGGTGCGGAGGGCCTCGGGCACAAGACGGCCGGATGGTGGAGCGGGATTGTGGGGCCAGGACTGGCCCTGGACACCAACCGATATTTTGTCGTCGCCCCCAATATGCTCGGCGGCTGCCAGGGCAGCACGGGCCCCGCGTCACTCGCAGCGGACGGCGCGGAGTGGGGAATCCGCTTTCCGTACCTGACCATCCGGGACCAGGTTGACGCGCAGATCGCGTGGGCGGACCGCCTCGGCATTGGCCGCTGGGCCGCTGTCGTCGGCGGTTCCATGGGGGGAATGCACGCACTGGAGTGGGCTGTCCAGGCCCCCGAACGCGTCGAACGCCTGGCCATCCTCGCTGCGCCCCCGGTGACAACGGCCGATCAGATCGCGCTCAACTCCGTTCAGATCGAAGCGGTGCGCACGGACCCGGCCTTTCATGCCGGTGAATATTACGACGCGGCCGACGGTGACGGTCCCACCCGGGGTCTCGCCCTGGCCCGACGCATGGCGCTGCTGAACTACCGGAGCCCCGCGGAGCTCAACGCCCGGTTCGACCGGGATTGGCAGAGCCCGATCAGCCCGCTGGGTGCTGGCGGACGATTCGCCGTCGAGTCTTACCTCGACTTTCACGGCAACAAGTTCACCCGCCGATTCGACGCGAATAGCTACATCACGCTCGTCGAAGCGATGAACTCCCACGATATCGGGCGGGACCGCGGAGGCGTGGCGCAGGCTTTGTCGCGCGTTACCGCACGTTCTCTTGTTGTGGGGATTGACAGCGACCGCCTCTTTCCTGTACAAGGCCAAAACGTCATTGCCGAGCACCTACAACACAACATTGACGGCCCAAAACCGGTCGTTTTGCACTCGGAATACGGTCATGACGGCTTTCTGATCGAGAATACTGCCGTCAGCGCTCACCTCCGCCGCTTACTTCGCTAGGGGGTAGCGGATGTCCTGCACCATATGGTGCAGTGAGAAATACATTGAGCTTCACTTCGGCACCCGACCATGACAGGCACCCATGCAACGCATTCTGAAGGAGCGCGACCGCCTGCTCCGAAGGAGTGCGCAGGCCTACGGGCTGGCTGGTTCGGTCGCCGTGTTTCTGTGCCTGATTGTGCCGGGAGGCGTGGGGTCCATTGCCCGTCAGGGCGGTCTGGCGCTGGTCTGTCTCATGGCAGGCAGCCAGTACCTCCTCGGACGAACGGGCGCGATCCGGTGGGCGATTCTCACCGTGCTGTGCGGCCTCGGCATCATCTTCTTCGTCGGCTTCGACAGCCTTCCGGGGATTCCGTTCACTCTGGTCGAAGAAGCCACCGTCGGCCTCGTCGCGGCTGTGCCCATGAGCTGTGTGGCGATCGTGCTCGTCGTCAGCGGGAAACGCTTGGTGCTCCTCGTCGCAGCCTTCGTCGCGACCCTGGGTTCGGTGGCTCTCGTGTCTTCGATGGGGACGGCAACCCCGCTGCCGCTGGCGCTGGCACTCTGCGGCTGGCTCTCGTGCATCATGGCAGGGTGGTGGATTGCCCAGAGCATCCCGCGGGTGATGAACAGAATCGCGGCTATCGGCCGCGCTCATCGAGCGGAACGGCATGCGAGCGAGCTCGAAGCCCAGCGTCGGACCGACGCGCGTCTCCTGCATGACACGGTACTCGCCACGCTCACACTGTTGGCACACTCCGGCGTCGGTGTGAGCCCGGTCGCGCTCCGCCAGCAGTCCGGTGATGACGCGCGGTTGCTGCGCCAGCTGCGATTGGGAGGGCTGCCGAGTCCCCGCCGCTCGGGGGTCTACACGCTGGAGCCGGTCAGGGACTCGACGCTCGGTACGACGTTGGAGTCCGTGCGGCAGCGTTTCGGCCGAATGGGCCTCGAGGTCGAATGGCACGGCAGCGGACAGGTGCGCCTCCCGACCGATGTTCTCGACTCGTTTCTGCTTGCCCTCGGCGAATGCCTCGAGAACGTTCGTCGTCATTCCGGGGTCTTGCACGCAGATGTGACGATCACGGACGACGCTGCAACCGTGCGCGCGATGGTGACCGACGCAGGCGTCGGCTTCGACCTCTCTGCCGTCGATGCCGGGCGCCTCGGTGTCGCCGAGTCGGTTATTGCGCGGCTGCGAGCCGTCGGTGGCAACGCACGGCTGTTTTCCTCCCCCGGCGCCGGCACCACCGTTGTGCTGGAGGTGCCCAAGTGACGTTTCCGGGGCTCGTCGATGATGAGTCGTCAACCCGAACCGCCACGCGCCGTGCCGAGCAAACCGCCTCACCAGAACGAGGGAACCGTCGATCGTCTGCCCCCGAGGAGGGGGCAATCACCGACGCCAACGGACTGGGTGGGCAGCACCTGGGCATTGGGCTGACGCTGAGCGGTGCCTTCATCGCGGCGTTCTTGCTGGGCCACTTCGTGGTGGAGTGGAACAACCAGCCGTTCCCCACCTTGAGCGCCGTGGCCTGGATCCTGCTGGTGTCCACCGCCCTGGCAATAAACCTGACCGTGCACAAACTGGCCACCCGAATGCCCCTGTGGCTGTTTGTCACCGCCCTCGTCGCGGGGTCAGCGGTTGCACTCCTCGACATCGCCGGGTGCTGGGGACGCGCGGAAGACGGCATCTATCCCACGGCTGCTGCTGCCGTCGGCGCGCTGCTCATGTCGATGATCACCCTGCGGAGCACTCGGAATATTCTGGCGGCCGTAGCCGGTTTGGGGATGCTGTTGCTCATCGGGGCCTTGGCCGAAGACCGCTCCGATATGCTCACGTTCGGGCCGGAGATCCTCACGATCGCCGTGGCGACGATCCCTCCGCTGGTCGCGACGGGGGTTGCCCGCGGTTTTCGCCGAATGGTGCAGCGCGAACTCGACCTGGTTCTCGTGCAGAGCACCATCTCCCAGCCACGCTTCGCGGTGGGCATGCTGGCGTCGGAGCAGCTCGCCCGTCTCGACCTCGACGCGGAGACCCTCCTGAACGATGTCGCCCAGGGCAGGACCGCCCTGCCGTTGGCCCCGACGACGGCGATGACAGCCGCCGCGCTCGCCACCGCCCTTCGACTGCACCTGATCGAGGGTCGATCCGAGACGTGGCTTCACCATGCCATTTCGGAATCGGAGTTCCTCGGCCCGTCGGTGACCCTGAGCGATCCCTCGGGGCTCGCCGGTTTGCTCTCACCTGCCCAGCGCGAGGGTCTTCTGCTAACGATCTGGCTGCTCGTGGGTGAGGCCAGAGGGCCGGCCGCGTCAGTGTCCCTCCGCTTCGGGCCGATCATCCCCACGACCGGCGACGGACCCGTGCGTCGCCAATTACGGTTTCCGCTTGAGCTCGACACATCGGGTGTGCCGCGGCGCAGAGTGGATTCTGAAACGTGGCAGGCCATCCGCTCTGTGGGACCCCACATCGACTCGAACAGAGACGGTACTCTGCAAGTAGCCATCGAGTGCAGCGTAGACAACCCGGCCGATGCTTAGATTTTTAGTTTTTGACGATACAGTGCAAGTCAGTAGGAGGCAATAGTGACGACAACACACAGTCCCATTCGTTTGGCCCTTGTCGATGACCACCGCATGCTTTTGGGCGCTCTCACCGAGTGGATCAGAAGCGCTGCGGATGACATCGAGATGGTAGCGGCGGTGACGACCTGGCCGGAGCTGCTCACGCATCCCGAGTTCCCCGTGGACGTCGTCCTGCTCGATCTCGATCTCAAGGACAACATTCCGGTGTCCCTGAAGATCGCCACGCTCAAGACGACCGGCGTGAAGACCGTGCTCATGAGCACGTACTCCGAGCCGGCACTGGTGCGCGAGGCCCTGGCTGCAGGGGCCCTCGGCTACCTCGTCAAGAGCGAGGAGGCGAGCATGATCGTCGAGGCCATTCGGGCCGCGGCCGTCGGCAAGTCATACATCTCCGCGGAACTCGACTACGCCCTGAACTCCAGCCAGACCGCGGAGGGGCCTCGCCTGAGCGCGCAGGAGCGCCGCGTGATGGCGTTGTACGGCGCCGGAGAGCCCGTCAAGGCCGTGGCGTACCAGCTGGGTATCTCCGAGGAGACCGCCAAGTCATACCTCAAGCGCATTCGCGAGAAGTACCGTCTGGCCGGATACGACGTGGGAACCAAGGTCGCCCTGCGCAAGCGCGCGATTCGCGACGGAATCCTGCTCCAGACAGACTGACAGCAGACACCGATACACCCTGACGGCCGGCCCACTATCGTGAGCCGGCCGTCGGTGTCTCAGGACCCCGCTGGGCCTCGGACAGTGCCGATCAACTGGGTGCCGTAGGGCACGTCGATGCCTCTGCGGCGTCGCCGTCTGTCGATCGTGAACGTCACGAGGGTGAGCAGCACGCCGATGACGCTCAGCGCGACGCCGATCCAGACCGGCGCCAGATAACCCAGCCCGCCCGCGATGGCCAGGCCGCCCAGAGCCGCGCCGAGGGCGTTGCCCACGTTGAGGGACGAGTGATTGAGCGCGGCGGCCAGCGATTGGCTCTCATGTGCCACGTCCATCAGCCGCGCCTGGATAGTGGGCGACAGGGCGGATGCCGCAGCGCCGACGAGGAACACCCCGACGAGCAGTCCGGCCAGGGACTGCGCCGACAGACCCAGGGTCACGAGGCTCCGATCAGAACGCCGAAGGCGATGTACATGGTGCGCCGCACGCTCCAGTCCGCCAGCGCTCCCCCGGCGAAATTGCCGACGGTCATGCCGAGTCCCACCACGACAAGAACGAGGGGTACCGCGGCGGCCGAAAGCCCGGTGATCTCGATCACGAGCGGAGCCACATAGGTGTATACGGCGAAGAGCCCGCCGAATCCGATCGCACCGATCCCCAGGGTGATCCAGACCTGCAGGCGGCGGAATGCCCGCAGCTCGGCGCGCATCGTCGCATCGGGGTTACCGGCCTGGAAGGGCACGAAGATGGCAACGGCGGCCGCGGTCAGTGCGAAGATTCCGGCGACGACCAGGTAGGCGACCCGCCATCCGCTCGTCTGGCCGATCCAGGTGATGATGGGCACTCCCACGACGTTGGCGATCGTGAGTCCCGAGAGCACGAGAGCAATCCCTCGCGCCCGCTTTCCGGGACCCATCAGGTCTGCTGCGACGAGCGACGCGATGCCGAAGTAGGCTCCGTGCGGAAGCGCGGCCAGGAACCGGGCGACGAGCACCGTTTCGAAGCTCGGCAGCAGGGCCGAGGCGATCGTTCCGAGCGTGAAGGCCCCCAACAGCGCCAGCAGCAGCTGTTTGCGCGGCCACCGGGCGGCTGCGGCCGCGATGGTGGGCGCACCGACGACCACACCGAGGGCGTAGGCGGAGATCAACCAGCCCGCCTGCGCGTTCGCCATATCCGGCGATGCGGCGTACACGCCGGGCAACAGATCCTGGGCGAGATTAGGCAACAAACCCATGGCCACGAATTCGGTGGAACCGATACCGAACCCGCCCAGAGCAAGGGCGAGCAGGGCAAGACGAACACGGGTCGACGACAGCGTCATCGACCCGTCACTGGTGAGGGGCATCCCACAATGCTAGCCGCCCGGGTAGCGGCCCCCCACACTGGGGGCTGTCCGTCCGACGAAGCCAGAAGTGCCCGTGCGTATGGTTGGAGTGTGCGCACCTCGTTCTTGCCGGCCGCGGCCCTGTTCGCCCTGCTCAGTGTGGTGAGCCTCAGTGTCGTGAGCCTCAGCGGATGCTCCGCCGGGTCGGCCGCGCCGGCACCGGTCGTGACGGTTCCCGCCCCCGGTGCCGGCTCCACGACGACCGCCAGTGCGAGCCCCGCGGCATCCGTCGAACCGACGGTCGCGCCCACCGTTGACGCCGGCTCGGCCGGCTGTCCCCCCAACGACACGGCCCGCCCCAATGACACGTACGCTGGCGAAATCCCCGACGTCGACGGAGATGATCGGGTGGACAGCCAGTGGTACGCGGAGACGTCGCCGTTCCGATACGGCATCACGACGGCATCCGGTGCCACTTTTTCGGTGGCCGATGGCCTCGCCGGGCCTGGACAGCACAGCGGCTGGTCCGCTCGGCTGGCAAACGGTGTCATCGTGACGGTGCTGGACGACGGCCGCGGTGCAGGCCTGTTCGCGATGGTGGGTTGTGAATTCGTCGCCCCCCTCGACGTGACGGGTTCGCCGTACTCGTTCGACATGCAGAACCTGCGCGGACACGGCACCGGTGTCGGTTGTGTTGCAGGACCTTCCGGATTCGAGCTGAACGGGTTCAAGGCCGCGGAGCGAAGCGACGGCACATTCACCGTGACCTCGACGCAGATCAACGTGGCGCCGGACGGACGCACGGCCGTCAACGGCATCCGCTCCACCGCATCGGGGCTAGCGGCCGGCGATCCCGCCGTGCTCGAGGCACAGACCTCGTCGTGCGACTCCATCCCCGTCGTCGCGACGAGCGGCCGTTAGCGATCATCGCTCGTCACTCCCCGGCCGGCCCGAACGGACGGTCGACTCGAGAACGGCTGGCAAGCCAGTCTTCAAGGTGAGCGGCCGTGACCGGCACTGACACGAACGGCCCCTGCACGACATCGCAGCTGTGGCGCACGAGAGCAGCGTACGTCGTGCTGGTCTCCACCCCGTCGGCAATCAGCCGAAGACCCAGACTGTGGGCTATCCCAATGGCGGATGCCACGAGAGCGACGGCCCGAGGGTTCTCGTCCATGGGAGCGATGAAGGCGCTGCCGAGTTTCAGCTCATCGATCGGCAGATCACGCAGATACGACAACGAACTGTACCCTGAGCCGAAGTCATCGAGCACCAGACGAATTCCCAGCCGTCGCAATCGAAGCAATGCCGCCTGGGCCCGCACAATATCGCCCCTCAAGAAATCCTCCGGCACCTCGATGATGAGACCGTTCACCGCGAGCCCCCGCTCGGTGAGCAACGTCTGCACGAGCTCGGGGAAGTCCGTGTCACGGAGCGAACTGGCCGGAACGCCCACGGACACGTCCCACTCCCTCCCCTGCGTTCGCCACACCGCGGCCTGATCGAGGGCCTTCCCCAGCACGATCCGGGTCATCACTTCCGTGAGTTTCGCCTCCTCGACCAGAGGGACGAGTTCCTCGGGGTCGACGAGCCCTCGCAGAGGATGGCTCCACCGGAGGACAGCCTCCACTCGCCCCACTTCGCCGGTACGCACGGCGATCCCGGGCAGGTAGTGCATCACCAGTTGGTCATCCGTCACGGCCAGACGCACCTCCTCCAGTGCGAGCAGCCGCTCGTCTCCGGCCAGATCGTCCGAGTCCCGGTAGACGTGGCATCCGCTCCGAGATGCCTTGGCCCGGTACATCGCCGTGTCGGCCTTGCGCATCAGCACGTTCAGCGTGCCGCCCTGCTCCGGATACACGGCGATGCCGATGCTGGCCCCGATCTGCACGGTCACACCCTGTAGCACGAACGGATCGGCCAGCACCCGGCCAAGCTTGACCGCGACCGATGTCGCCTGTTCGACGCCGCTGTCGGCAACATGAATGGCGAATTCGTCGCCGCCCAGGCGTGCCAGGAGGTCCGAGGGACGCAGATGCCCGGTGAGCCGGGCGGCCACCATGACGAGAAGTTCGTCTCCACAATCATGTCCCAGGGTGTCGTTCACGTCCTTGAATCTGTCGAGATCAAGCACGAGCAGGGCGCTGCGCCGCCGCCCGTTCCGGGCAAGCCGAACGGGTACGTCGGCGTAGAGGGCCCGTCGATTTCGCAGCCCGGTCAGGTCATCCGTTCGGGACTGAAGGTTCATGGCGGCCAGGCGTATCCGCTGTCGAAAGACGAGCGGGACGGCCGCCAGCATGAGCGTCACGGCCGCCAGAGCCACCGCAACCGGGGATACCCACGTCTGGCTGGCCAGTACCAGCACGGCCAGGGCGGCCACCGTCGCGATCGCCGGAACGGTTTGGGACGGTATCGCCCACACCGAGAACGACCGCTCGGAACCGGGGCGCGCCGCCTCCTCGATCCACAGCGCGATCAGGGCAAGCCCCACGGCCCAGCCGGCATCAAGGGACCCGCCGACGATGTACTGTCCTTGCAGCTCGAGCAGGGCATAGGAGATATCGGTCGCGGCGAAGACGACCAGTCCGAGCACGAGAAGGCTCCAGCGTCGACCGACGGCACTGCCCTGGGAGGCGCCGATCCCCACGAAAGCAGCCACGAGCAAAAGATCAAACATCGGATAGGCGACGGCGACAGCCGTTGAGAGCGACACCGCACTCTCAAGGGCCCCACCCAGAATAGGGTTGAGCACCACCGCGAGGATCGCAGCGGACCCGAGCGAGCCGACAGCACCGTCGAGAATGACCGGCCACGACGTTTGTTTCCATTGACGAATGATCGGCAAGACCAGAGCTGCGAGCATCAGCGGGTAAAAGGCCAGATAGCCGAGGTCAGCCGGCGAGGGGATCGGCACTGTTCTGCCCATCGCCGCGAACGTCAAAAAGATCGTTTCCCCTACGGCGAATGAGGTCACGGCCGCGGCCGCCAGCACGACATGCGCCCGGCGGATCTCGGCGCGGACAACCGCCAGCCAGCAGACCACGACGGGTACCGCGACGACCAAGAATCCCAGGAGCCCGTCAACAAACGGATTGAACCCCTCGCCACTGACCCCGAGTCCCACGACATAGGCCAGAACGACGATCCCCATAATGATGTTCATCCCGGCGCGCAGCCGAGGCAGTCGCTGTGGACCGTCTCCCGTCGGAGCGGCGCCCTCCGTCATACTCATCTCACACTCGTCAGATCGGTTCCGGCACGCCATCGAGAATCCCTGACGGGCGAGCCGCCAGCCACAGCTCCAGCTCCGCCGCGGGAACGGGGCGGGAAACGTAGAGGCCCTGTGCCACGTCGCATCCATGGCTGGCCAGATACTCGTAGTCTGCTTCGCTTTCCACGCCTTCGGCCACCATGCGCAGGTCGAGGCTGTGCGCCAGCTGGATCGTAGACGCTACAAGTGCGGTTACCCGGGGGTCTCCGGCCATGGACATGATGAACGATTTGTCCAGCTTGAGCTCGTCGATCGGGAGATCCCGCAGGTACGACAGCGAGCTATAGCCCGATCCGAAATCGTCGACGGCGATCCGAATTCCCATCATGCGCAATCGCACCAGAATGGCCCGCGCACGATCCCGGTCGGCCATGAGAAAATCCTCGGTGATTTCCAGCATGAGGGAGGAGGGCGAGAGCCCGCGCTCCGTGAGCAGGCTCAGAATCCGATCGGGCAACTCGAGATCGATCAGGCAGCTCGCCGAGATGTTGACCGCCACGGTCAGGGTCCGCTTCTGGGCGTGCCAGATGCTCGCCTGGTCGAGGGCCTTCGTCAGCACGATGGTCGTCATGGTCTGCATCAGGCCGGCCTGCTCAACCAAAGAGATGAAATCGTCCGGGTACACCAGTCCGCGAGCGGGATGGTTCCACCGCACGAGAGCTTCCACCCCTCGCACCTCGCCCGTATCGAGGTCAACCTTGGGCTGATAATGCACGACGAACTCGTCATTCGTCAGACCCGCGCGGAGCCGACCGAGGTTACGCATCCGTTCGTCGCCATCGGTATTGTCCGAGTCCCGGTAGGCGTGGTGGCCGCTGCGGGTCGACTTCGCTGTGTACATCGCCATGTCCGCCTTCCGGAGGAGGATTCCCAATGTTTCGCCCTGATCGGGATAGAGGGAAATACCGATGCTGGCCCCGATCTGCACGGTGACCCCGTCGAGGACGAATGGTTCGGACAGTGCCGAGCGGAGCCCTTCGGCCACGGTGACGGCCTGCTCGGGGGAACTGCCCGACAGGAGAATGGCAAATTCATCTCCGCCCAGGCGGGCCAACAGATCGGCCTGACGCAGACGTCCGGCGAGACGCGAGGCCACCTGCACGAGAAGGAGGTCCCCGATGTCGTGTCCCAGTGTGTCGTTGACCTCTTTGAACTTGTCAAGGTCCAGGAGGAGCAGGGCGCTCCGGCGCCGAGAATCGAGGGCAAGGCGGCGCGGGACCTCGGAATGGAGCGCTCGTCGGTTGGGCAGCCCGGTCAATTCGTCGGTCCCCGCCTGCAGGAGCATGTCGGCGAGGCGTATCCGGTGCCGGAAAACGAGCGGAGCGGCGGCGAGGGTCAGCGTGAGCGCCGCAAGCACAACGGCAAGGTTCGAGACCGGGATCCGGCTGCCGACGACCAGGACGCCGAGGGCGGCGACCGTCGCAATCGTCGGCACGGTCTGCGTGGGGATCGCCCACACGGCGGGCGTGATCCGGCCGGCCGAACGCGATGTTCCGTCAACCCAGAAGGCAACCAGGGCCAGGCCGACGGCCCACCCCGCGTCCACCGGTGACCCCACGACGAAGGTTCCGCTCAGCTGGAGCAGGGCGTAGAACACATCCGTGGCCGCAAACGTCACCAGGCCCAGAACAAGAACCGTCCAGCGTCGCCCGACGTTGCGCCCCTGGGCCGCCCCGATTCCGACGAAGCCCGCCACAAGAAGCAGGTCGAACATGGGGTATGCCGTGGCCACAGTGGTTGCGAGCGACATCTCCGCGCTCACCGCCGCGACCAAAACCGGATTGAGGAGCACGGCCAGGACCGCTCCCGCGCCCAGGGAACCCACGGCGCCGTCCAGCACGACCGGCCATCCCACGTGGCGAAGCTGGCCGATGGCGGGTATCGCCAGTGCCGCGAGCATCAGCGGATAAAAACTGAGAAAACCGATGTCGGCGGGCGAGGGAACCGGCAGCACCTGTCCATCGCGGGCAGCGAGCACGAAGTAGGTGTTCCCGGCCGCGAAGCAGGTGACCGCCGCCGCCACCAGCGTGACGTCAAGTCGATTCGTGGCACGGCGGGCTGCTGCCCAGCACACCGCCACAGGAGCCCACATGGCTGCGAGCCCGAGCCCGCCGTCCACCAGGGGGTTGAAGTCTCCGGGCCCCCGGAATATCAGACCGACGAGAAATGCGGCGAGAACGCCGCCCAGAATCCAGTTCAGCCACAACGACTCCCGCCTAAGGGGCACGGCAACACCTCTGTCGGGAGGCGTGTGCACCCTCATCGGCTGTTTCTCCCTTGATTCACATACTGTGGCTAATGCTAATCGAGGGTGCGCCGAGAATGGTGAATAGTGCTCAGAAAACCTACCGCCGCAGGGCCTTTCGGGCGAGCCAGTTGCCGAGGAACTGAACAAGCTGTACCAGCACAATGATGAGCAGCACGGCCGCCCAGGTGACGACGGGGTTGAACTGGCGGTAACCGTAGAGCAGCGCGAAGTTACCCAGGCCGCCGCCGCCGACATACCCGGCAACCGCCGACATGTCTACGAGCGCCACGAAGATGAACGTGAAGCCCAGAATCAGTGGTCCGAGGGCTTCGGGCAGCAGGACCGTGAAGATGATGCGAATCGGTCCGGCCCCCACGCTGCGTGCGGCATCGATCACTCCGGGTGTCACCGTGAGGAGGTTCTGCTCGACGATGCGGGCCATCGCGAAGGATGCTGCGAGGGCGATCGTGAAGATAATCGCGTTGTTTCCGATGCCACTTCCCGTGACAGCACGCGCCACCGGCTGGGCGGCCGCCAGGAAGATGATGAAGGGAATGGGACGAATGAAGTTGACCAGGAGATTGAGAACGAAGAAGACCGCGCGATTCTCGAGGATGCTCCCGGAACGCGTGAGGTACAGCCCGAGGCCGATGAGGAGACCGCCCAGGCCGCCGAAGAACAGCGTGAGTCCCACGATATACAGAGTCTCGTAGGTTGCCTGCCAGAGTTCCGGCAGGAGGTTCAGCAGGGAGTCCATGTCAGCGCACCTCCGTGACGGTCGTCAGGGTTCGAATGTGATCCAGCACCGCGTCGATGGCGACGTCCGCGGCGTCGAGCGCCAGTGTGAGATGGCCGAATGGCCTCCCTTGAATCTCATTGATCCCGCCGTAGACGACCTCGAAAGCGACTCCGGCGCGGGCGAGTTCGCCGAAGACGGCGCTCTGGTCCACTGCGTCGTCCCTAAAGGCCAGTGTCACTATTCGGCCCGTGTGGCGTTCCCGCAGCACGGCCATTTCGCGCGGGGACGGAACGCCCTTCACGACAGTGGAAACGAATCGAGCGGATGCCGGATGCTGCGGGTTCGAGAACACGTCAAAAACCGGGCCTCGTTCGATGACCCGGCCCTTGTCCATCACGGCCACCTTCGTGGCAATGGTCTGGATGACGTCCATCTCGTGAGTGATCACAATGATCGTCACGCCGAATTCGACATTCACGCGTTTGAGGAGGGCCAGCACCTCGTGGGTGGTCTCCGGGTCCAGGGCGCTCGTGGACTCGTCGGCCAGCAGAATGTTCGGCTGGGTCGCGAGGGCCCTCGCGATCCCGACGCGTTGCTTCTGGCCACCGGAAAGCTGATCGGGATACGCTCCGGCCTTATCCGAGAGCCCCACGAATTCCAAAAGTTCCGCAACCCGAGCCGTTCGCTCGGCCTTGGGGCTACCGGCGACTTCGAGGGGGTACGCCACGTTTCTGGCCACGGTTCGGGACCCGAGCAGGTTGAACTGCTGAAAGATCATGCCGATCCCCAACCGCACCCGGCGAAGTTCGCGCTCCTTCATCAGGGCGATGTCGTGGCCGTTCACGAAGATCTCCCCGGTCGTGGACCGCTCGAGGGCATTCACCAGGCGCACCAGTGTGCTTTTGCCCGCACCGGAATAACCGATGATGCCGTAGATGTCCCCGGCCTCTACCTCGAGGCTCACCTCGTCGATTGCCGTAACCGGCGCGGAACCCTTTGTCGGCGCCGGATAAACCTTGCTGACGCCCCGCAGACTCACGATGGCCATGTTGAAATCCTCACTTGCTACGCGCTCCGTGCTCGGTGCTTGGTGCTTGGTGCTTGGTGCTTGGTGCTTGGGGCATCGAGGAACTGATCCGGCAGGACATCCCTGCCGGATCCGCCGACTCGCCTCGTGTGTTTACTGCTGAGCTTTCGTCTGCTTCTCGACCGCAGCGCGGGACGCCTCGAGGTCCGAGACCGGAGTCGTCAGGAGGACCGCGGTATTGCCGGAGGCTTCACGCACGCCGTCCTGCACGCCCTGGGTGGTCTGGTAGATCTCCACAAGCTTCGTGTACGTGGCATTGTCTTTGTCCTCGGCGCGAACAGCGAAGACATTGGCGTACGGCACGGACTGGGCGGCCGCAGGGTCATCCTGGGCGAGGGCGTCGGAGAAGCTGAGACCGGCCTTTCCGACGAACTCGTTGTTGACGATCGCCGCGGCGACGTCAGGCAGTGACGTCGTGGTCAGTGACGCCTCGAGCGCCGTCACGGTTACCCGGGATGCCGCGGTGTCGATGTCATCCAGCGACGAGGAAATCGTGCCACCGTCGGTCAGCTCGATGAGACCGGCCGACTGCAGAACCACGAGCGCGCGGGCCATGTTGCTCTTGTCATTCGGGACGGCGACGGTGTCGCCCTTCTTTATTTGGTCAACGTTGTCATACTCGGTGGAGTACAGGCCGAGGGGGTAGATCGCTGTGGCGCCAATCGTTGTCAGGTCTTCCTTGCTCGCCACGTTGTAGTTGGCGAGGTAAACAATGGTCTGAAATTGGTTGATGTCGACTTCACCGGCGGTCAGCGCGGGGTTCGGCTGCTCGTAGGTCGCGAAGTTCACGAGTTCAACGGTGATTCCGGCCTCGGCTGCGGCGTCCTTGTAGACGTCCCAGTACGGTTCGCTGGCGTCGACGACGCCGATCTTCACGACGTCCTCTCCGCCGGCGGCACCGGCGCATCCGGCCATCAGCGCCACGAGCGGAACAACCGCGAGCGCGGCCAGGATGGTCTTCTTGAGGGAACGGTGGTTCGTCACGAGGGCAGTCACTTTCGATGTGTGAAATCCCCGAGAACGCCGTTCGCGCCGGTAGGCGCAAGGACTCATGGCACAGCGGTTGCGGGCACAGAGCAACCCCGGACGTATGGGGGATGGGGGGTCTGTGCGGCAGCTCTGCGAGGCACTCAATAAGCCTAACCGGAGAAGCTGCGACCCGTGGCCGCGTGCGTCACACGCGGTCACAGGTCCTGCGAATTTAGCTCTCCAACAACTCGGAAAGTTCGACCCAGCGGGTTTCCAGCGTGGCGATGGATCCCTCAAGCTCGCTCAGCTTCACTCCCAGAGCGCCCAGACCGGTGAAATCCGTCTGATCGTGGGCGGCGATCTTCTCGTGCTTGAGCACGATCCGATCCTGCAGCTTCGCGATCTTGCGGTCGATCGAGGCCAGTTCCTTCTGAGCGTTGCGCAGTTCGGCGCCGCCCAGCGATGACTTCTTCTTGGCCGAGGCGCTGCCATCGGCCGGTGAGCCCGAAGCGGGACCGGCAACGGCCTTGCGCCGCACCTCGAGATACTGATCGACACCTCCCGGCAGGTGGCGGAATCCGCCGTCCATGACGGCGTACTGGTTGTCGGTGACGCGCTCGATCAGGTACCGGTCGTGCGACACCACCAGCAGGGTTCCGGGAAACGAGTCGAGCAGGTCTTCCATGGCGGCGAGCATGTCGGTGTCGAGGTCGTTGGTGGGCTCATCGAGGATGAGCACGTTCGGCTCGCTGAGCACGATCAGCAGCAGCTGAAGGCGGCGCTTCTGCCCACCGGAGAGGTCTTTCACCTGCGTCGTCAGCTGGGCGCTGAGGAACCCCATCCGCTCGAGCATCTGACCGGGGGTGATCTCCTTGCCGCCGGCCATGTACGAGGTCTTCTGACGACCGATGACATCGCTGACCCGGTCGTTGCGGATCTCGTCGAGCTCGAAAAGCTGCTGGGTCAGCACGGCGACCTTGATGGTCTGGCCGCGCTTGACGTGCCCGGAGGTGGGCTGCAGGGTGCCGGCGACCAGGTTGAGCAGAGTGGACTTGCCGGCTCCGTTGACGCCCATGATGCCGGTGCGCTCACCCGGCGCGATGCGCCAGGTGATGTCGTTGAGTACGGTCTTGTCGCCGAATTTCACGGTGATATCGATCAGGTCGACGACGTCCTTGCCGAGGCGCTGCATCGCCATCGACTGCATCGAGACGGTGTCGCGGGGCGGCGGCTCGTTTTCGATCAGTACGTTGGCCGCATCGATGCGGAACTTGGGCTTCGCGGTGCGGGCCGGGGCGCCGCGGCGCAGCCACGCCAGTTCTTTCTTCATCAGGTTCTGACGCTTGGATTCGACCACGGAGCTCATCCGGTCGCGCTCGACGCGTTGCAGGATGTACGCGGCATAGCCACCCTCGAAGGGCTCGATGACGCGGTCGTGCACCTCCCAGGTGATATTGCACACCTCGTCGAGGAACCACCGGTCGTGGGTGACGACCACGAGTCCACCGCTCTGGGCGGCCCAGCGCGTCTTGAGGTGGCCGGCGAGCCAGGAGATACCTTCCACGTCGAGGTGGTTGGTGGGCTCGTCGAGGAAGATCACGTCATAGTCGCCGATGAGCACGGCGGCGAGGGCCACCCGGCGGCGCTGTCCACCGGAGAGATCGTCGACGAGGGCATCCCAGGGGATGTCGCGAACGAGGCCGCCGATGACGTCGCGCACCTTGGAGTCGCCCGCCCAGACGTGCTCCTCGATACCGCCGACGATGGTGTGGCCCACGGTCTGGCCCGAGGCCAGGTCGTCGGACTGGTCGAGCATGCCGATGGTGACGCCGCGCCGACGCGTGACGCGGCCCTCGTCGGGTTCCATGCGGCCGGCGAGCAGGCGCATGAGGGTGGACTTGCCGTCGCCGTTCTTGCCGACGACGCCGATGCGATCGCCTTCGTTGAGGCCGGCGGTGACGCTGTCAAAGATGACGCGTGTGGGAAATTCGAGGTGCAGGGACTCAGCCCCGAGAAGATGTGCCATAGCCTCCAAGTTTACGGCACGCCGCACCACGGCCCGTCGGTCGGCATAACTCCTGCAGATCGCGGCCGATGCCGCGGTCCACCGCGTGATGACGGGACTGGTGAACGTCGTGCCGGCACATTGCAGGAGTTATGCCTCGGGGCGGGTGGGCTAGTCGTGGATGAGGCGGGCGCCATGCACGGGGCCCGTCACGCGCACGACACGGAGGCGGGAGGCCGAGAGGGCGACCTGCAGCTCCAGCGCGCTGTCGGCATCCGCTACCAGGAAGGCGACCGTGGGTCCGGAGCCCGAGATGATGCCGGCGAGGGCACCGTTCTGCTCACCGAGCTGGATGACCGAACCGAGGCCAGGAGCGAGGTGCAGCGCGGGGGCCTGCAGGTCGTTGTGGAGTACGTCGGCGAGCATGTGCGGGTCACCGGCACGCAGGGCAAGCAGCACCTTCGAGTCAACCGTCGGCTGCACCTCCGCTGGAAAGATGTCCTGGGCATGACGATCACGGTGGCGGTCGAGCTCCTCGTACACGGCGGGGGTCGACATGCCGAATTCCGCGAGGGCCAGCACCCATTGGAACTTGCCCTTGGCCAGGGCCGGGCTGAGCTGGTCACCGCGCCCGGTGCCGATAGCGGTGCCGCCGGTGAACGCGAACGGCACGTCTGCGCCGAGTGTCGCGCCGATGACGAGCAGTTCTTCCTTCGTGGCATTCGTGCCCCAGAGGGCGTCGCACGCCAGAAGCGTCGCGGCGGCGTCGGCAGAGCCGCCGCCCATGCCGCCCGCTATGGGTACGTTCTTCTCGATCTCGAGGTGCACTCCCCCGCGATAGCCGGACTTTCGGGCGAGGGCTCGGGCCGCTTTGATGGCCAGATTGCTGCCGCCGGTGGTGAGACCCGAGGTATCGACGGACCCGCTGAACTCCACCGAGAAATCGCTGGCCGGGTACGCGCGCACCTCTTCGCTGAGCGAAACCGCCTGGAAGGCCGTGGCGAGGTCGTGATAACCATCGTCCATTACGGCGCCCACCTTGAGGAAGACATTGATCTTGCCCGGCGCTCGTGCGTGCACAACCTGGGAGCCGGCCGTCGTCGTCATGCTCTTAACCTAGCCCAGCCCGCGCACATCATTGGACGCGGCCCATGCGGGCGCCACGTTCCCGTCGTGCGCCATGGCCGGACCACCACCTATTGTGCGACCCAGGCTCGGGCGACAGCGAGGAAGTCGTGCACGGTGAGCTGCTCTCCGCGGGTTGTCGGGTCGATGCCGGCGCTCTGCATGAGAGCGGATGCCGTGGCCGAATCCCCGAGCACCACGGAGAGTGATTGCCGCAGCATTTTTCGACGCTGCTGGAACGCCGCGTCGACGAGCGCGAAGGTCGCGAGGCGCAGCTCCTCGCTCTCGAGCGGTTCCGCACGTCGCTCGAAGGCAACCAGGATCGAGTCGACGTTCGGAACCGGCCAGAATACCTGGCGGCTCACCTTGCCGGCGGTGCGGAAGGCGCCGTACCATGCAGCCTTGACGCTGGGGCTGCCGTAGACCTTGCTGCCGGGAGGCGCCGCGAGGCGCTCGCCCACCTCCGCCTGCACCATGACCACGCCGGCGTGGATCGACGCGAAGTTCTCCAGCAGATACAGCAGCACCGGCACGGACACGTTGTAGGGCAGGTTGGCCACGAGTCGGGTGGGGTCGCCGGGAAGCGCGTCGATCTTGAGCGCGTCGGCGCGGATGACCGTGAGCGGGGCGCCGGGCTGCATGAGTTCTACGGTGAGAGGAAGTTGCTCCGCCAGACGGTCGTCGATCTCCACGGCCACGACGCTTGCCCCGGTCTCGAGAATGCCCAGCGTGAGGGAGCCCAGTCCCGGACCGACCTCGACAACGACGTCGCCGGCGGCGACGCTCGCCACGCGCACGATCCGGCGTACGGTGTTGCCGTCGATGACGAAGTTCTGGCCCAGTTTCTTCGTGGGGTTCACCCCGAGCATCTCGGCGAGGTCGCGGATCTCGGCGGGGCCGAGGAGCTTCTGCGGAGTCTTGTCAGGAACGGCGTCCTGAGGTGCATCCTGGCCCGAATCGGCGCTCATGCGAGACCACCGACCGGCTGGGTGTCGGAGCGGTCGGCGTCATGCGCGGCCGTGACCGGCTCGGCGTCCCAGCGACCGTAAACGAGCTCGGTGTTGGACGTGATTTGGGCAGACAGGAGGGAGACATCCGTTTCAAGGTGTGCGGCCATCGCGCGCAGCGTGTTCGGCAACAGGTAGGGGGCGTTGGGGCGACCGCGGTAGGGCATCGGCGTGAGGAAGGGGGCATCCGTCTCCACGAGCAGCAGGCTGCGCGGCGCGACCGCGAGGGCGGCGCGCAGATCATGGGCGTTGCCGAAGGTGACGTTGCCGGCGAACGACATGTACCAGCCGTGTTCTGCGCAGACGCGGGCCATCTCCGCGTCGCCGGAGAAGCAGTGGAACACCGTGCGCTCCGGGGCTCCGACCCGCAGCAGCGTGGCGATGACCTCGGCGTGGGCATTGCGATCGTGGATCTGCAAGGCGAGGTTGTTCTGCTTGGCGATCTCGATGTGCGCCTCGAACGAGCGGTACTGCGTGGCGTGACCGGGCTCCTCCGTGCGGAAGAAGTCGAGACCGGTCTCCCCGACGGCCACCACACGGGGTCGCGCGGCGAGCTCGCTGATCTCGGCAATCGCGTCGTCGAGGGTGCCCCCTGCGGCGTAGACCGGGGCCTCGTTGGGGTGGATCGCCACTGCCGCGAGCATTCTCGGTTCGATCTGGGCCATGTCGGCCGACCAACGCGACGTTTCCCGGTCACCACCGACCTGGATGACCCCGCGCACGCCGACGCTCGAGGCGCGGTCGAGCTGCTCGGTGTAGCTGAGGGGGTTTTCGCCATCGGCGATTTCGAGGTGCGTGTGATTGTCGTAGATCGGAACCGACAGCGCTTCGGGCAGCGGCGGATAGCTCAGGTCACGCCCGGCCCCCTTGTCCCGCTGGCGAATCGGGGCTCCGTCGCTACCCAACGGTCGACTCGATTCGCGGGAACAGCGGTTCGAGCGGAGTCACGTGCGTGCCGCCGGCCCAGCCCCAGGCCCTGTCGATGCGCTGATCGGTGAGAGCGCCGGTGCCGCCGAGGGCGGTCCAGAGGGTGCCAGTGGCCACCGGAATCACCGGAGAGAGCAGCACGGTGAGCGTGCCGAGGCCGCGCACGGCCGTGTGCAGCACGGTCTCCAGACGCTCCCGCGTCGCCGGGTCCTTGGCCAGTGCCCACGGCTCCTGCAGGGTGATGTAACCGTTGAGCTCGTCGACGAGTTCCCAGACGGATGCGACGGCCTCGTGAATCGCCAGGCGATCAATGAACGCCGCCGAGGCATCCGTCACGCGCTTCTCGGTTGCCTGGATGCCGAGGTCCGCCTCGGTGGGCTCGCCGCCGAGAGGCACCTCGCCGTCGCAGTAGCGCACGACCATGGCGATCACCCGGGACGCGAGGTTACCGAAACCGTTGGCGAGTTCGGACTGGTACCGCGCGGACAGGTCTTCCCAGGAGAACGATCCGTCCTGGCCGAAGCTGATCGCGCGCATGAAGTAGTAGCGGAACGCGTCCGAGCCGAACGTGTCGGTGATCTCGCTCGGTGCGATGCCGGTGAGTTTGGACTTGCTCATCTTCTCGCCGCCCACCAGCAGCCAGCCGTGACCGAAGACCTGCTTGGGAACGGCAATTCCCGCGGCCATCAGCATGGCGGGCCAGATAACAGCGTGGAAGCGGAGGATGTCCTTGCCGACGATGTGCGTGGCCGGCCAGCGGCTCGCGAATTCCTCGTCATTCTGCCCGTAACCGGCAGCGGTGATGTAGTTCAGGAGCGCATCGAACCACACATAGACGACGTGAGATTCATCCCACGGCACCTTGATGCCCCAGTCGAAGCTCGAGCGGGAGATGGAGAGGTCGCTCAGGCCGCGCTTGACGAACGAGATGACCTCGTTGCGCGCGGACTCCGGCTGCACGAAGTCGGGGTTGGCCTCGTAGAGGGCCAGCAGCTGGTCGGCGAAGGCGCTCATCTTGAAGAAGTAGTTCTTCTCGTGCAGCAGCTCGACGGGCTTGGAGTGGATCGCGCAGACCAGAACGCCGGCGTCGTCACCGGTGCCATCCACGAGGTCGGAGGTGGGCTTGTATTCCTCGCAGCCGACGCAGTAGTACCCCTCGTACTCGCCCGTGTAGATGTGTCCCTCGGTCTGCAGGTGCTGCAGGAACTTCTGGGCGTTCACCTCGTGGCGCTCGTCGGTCGTGCGAATGAAATCGTCGTTCGCGATGTTCACCGTCTCCAGCAGCGGCTTCCACGCCGTCTCGACGAGTCGGTCGGCCCACTCCTTCGGCGTCACGCCGTTGGCCGTGGCCGTGCGCAGGATCTTCTGGCCGTGCTCGTCGGTTCCGGTGAGCAGCCAGGCGTTGTCACCCGACTGGCGGTGCCAGCGGGCAAGCACGTCGGCCGCCACCTCGGTGTATGCGTGCCCGATGTGCGGGACATCATTCACATAGAAAATGGGCGTGGTGATGTAGAAAGAAGAGCCGTCGGACATGGCTTCATCTTAGGCGGAGACGACCGGAGCCCACGCCGTGTGACGCTACGCGGGGCTCAACGAGCCCACGTCATCATCCCAGCGGGAATGCCGAGCGGTCGGGTTTCGCCTCTTTCTTCCCGGTCTTCGCCAGCAGGGCGCTCTCGTACAGCTCACGTTTGCCGAGGCCGCTCGCTGCCGACACATCGGCGGCGGCCTCTTTCAAACGGATGCCTCCGGCCACGAGCGCGAGCACCGCGCGCACACCGTCCTCGAGGTTCAGCACCTGACGTTCGGCGCCCGCCACGACAATGCAGATTTCACCGCGCACGCCCGCGGCGGCCCACTCGGCAAGTTCGGCGGCGGAGCCTCGTTTGACTTCCTCATAGAACTTGGTGAGCTCCCGACACACGACCACCCTCCGGTCGGCGCCGAGTGCGCCCGCCATGTCGGTGAGGCTCGCGGCCAGCCGGTTGGGGGATTCGAAGAACACCATCGTGCGACGCTCCGTCGCCAGCTCGCGCAGGGTTCCGACGCGTTCACCGTGTTTGCGGGGCAGGAAGCCCTCAAAGGTGAAGCGATCGGTCGGCAGCCCCGACACGGCGAGGGCCGTCAGAACGGCCGACGGCCCCGGAAGCGCGGAGACAACCACGCCGGCGGCGACCGCCGCATCGACGAGGTGGAAGCCGGGGTCTGAGACCGTCGGCATTCCGGCGTCACTGAGCACGAGCAGGTCGGTTTCCCGGGCCAACTCCACGAGTTCCGCCGCCTTGCCGCGCTCGTTGTGGTCATGCAGGCTGATCAACCGCGGGCGATTCTCGATGCCGAGGGCCTTCAGCAGGTGAATCGTGACCCGGGTGTCTTCCGAGGCGACGACGGTCGCGGTGCTGAGCGCCTCGACCAGGCGCTTGGAGGCATCCCCGAGGTTTCCGATCGGTGTGGCTGCGAGGATGATCATGATTCCATTGTCTCAGTCCCGACATCGGAGCCGACGCCGATCCTGTTCACTACGATGGACAGGTGCTCGCTACTAGTCGATGGGTCCGGTGGGCCGCCCCCATCCTGGTGGTTGTGCTTGCCGCCGCCCTGCGCCTGTGGAACCTCGGCACCCCGCACTCGCTCGTCTTCGACGAGACGTTCTATGTGAAGGACGCCTGGACGCTCTTCATCAACGGCTACGAATCCACGTGGCCGAACGACGCCGACGCCCTCTTCGCCGGTGGCCAGACCGGCGTGTTCACGACGGATCCCTCATTCGTCGTGCATCCGCCGCTCGGCAAATGGCTCATCGCGCTCGGAATGGCCGCCACGGGCCCCGCCAGCAGCTGGGGCTGGCGCATCTCGACCGCCCTGATCGGCATCCTCGCGGTCGTGCTGCTGATGCTGATCGCCCGCCGACTGTTCGGGTCGCTGACCCTCGCCACGATCGCGGGGTTCCTGTTCGCGATCGACGGACACGCCATCGTGATGTCGCGCGTGGCCCTGCTGGACAACTCGCTGATGTTCTTCGCCCTGCTCGGTTTCGGCGCGATCCTCCTCGACCGCCCCTGGCATGCACGACGACTCGGTGCCTGGCTCGACCAACGCCGGGCCGCGGGACTCAATCCACACTGGGCCCCACCCTCTGGTGGCGTCCGTGGCTGATCGCGGCGGGGTTGGCCTTCGGACTCGCCTGCTCCGTCAAATGGTCCGGCCTGTATTTTCTCGCCGCCTTCGGCGTGTACTCCGTTGTGGTCGACGCGCTCGCCCGGCGCCGCGCCGGGGTGTCGTTCTGGGCCAGTGCCGCGATCCTCAAGCAGGCGCCCGCCAATCTGCTTCTGATGGTGCCGATCGCGCTAGTCACCTATCTCATTTCCTGGACCGGTTGGTTTGTCACCCGCGGCGGCTTTTATCGCAACTGGGCGGATTCACTCGGCGCCGCGTGGAGCGGGCCCCTCGCCTGGGTTCCGCACACAATCCAGAGTTTCTGGCACTACCAGGTGGCGGCCTACACGTATCACGTAGGACTGTCCACGCCACACCCGTATCAGGCCAACCCGCTCACGTGGCTGTTTATGATCCGGCCGACAAGCATGTACTACGTCGGCACCAGCCGTGGCGAGGACGGCTGCGCCAGCGACAGCTGCTCGGCGGCGATCACCTCGGTCGGCAATCCGCTCATCTGGTGGGCGGCCACGGCCGCGCTGTTCTACCTGGTGTATCGCCTGGCCCGCTACCGTGAATGGCGGGTCGGCCTCATCATGATGGGCATGGTGGCCGGCTACCTTCCCTGGCTCATGTACCTCAACCGCACCGTATTCCAGTTCTACACAATCGCCTTCGAGCCGTACCTTCTTCTCTGCCTGACCTGCGTGATCGGTCTCGTGCTGGGGCTGATTCCGCACCCGCGGGGTGCAATACCCGACCCCGGCAGGGTTGTCATCGGCCGCCGAATCGTGGCTGTATTTTTGGTTATTTCTCTTCTGATCAGCGTCTTTTTTTACCCACTGTGGACGGGAACCCAGACATCGTTCACCTTCTGGCAGCTTCATACATGGATGCCCAGTTGGAGATAGGTCAGGCTTGATATATTCTCAGAATGGCATATAATGACTGGGAATAGTGTGTGAAAACTTGGTGTTAGGTGGGGTCGCGACCGTACACTGAGAGGTATCTGCTCCACGAGTAATTGCTCACACCCTGGCTGAGAAGTCTTACGTCTACCAAAGGCCTCATGTCGGAAGCTACTGCCGCACCCGCGGTCCGAATCATTCGGACGCGCCCGGGTGGAGACAAGAAGAACCCCACAACCGAATACTCCTCGCTGCTGCACACGGTGCGCAATCTGGGACTGCTCGGTCGACGCACCGGCTTCTACTGGATGATGTTTTCGATCCTGGTCGTCGCGACCGGCGGAGCCGTTACCGGCTTCATCCTGCTCGGTGACACGTGGTACCAGCTGCTCATCGCAGCCGCGCTCGGAATCATCTTCACGCAGTTCGCCTTCCTCGCCCACGAGGCCTCTCACCGCGCCGTCTTCAAGTCCGGCAAAGCCAACGACCGCGCGGGCCGCATCCTGGCCAACCTGTTCGTGGGCATCAGCTACGCCTGGTGGATGACGAAGCATAGCCGCCACCACGCCAACCCGAACGTGATCGGCAAAGACCCCGACATCGACCCCGACTTCATCGTTTTCCGCGAAGAAGACGCCGCGAAGGTGAGCTGGCTCGGCTCGTTCGTGACGCGCAAACAGGGCTACCTCTTCTTCCCCCTGTTGATGTTCGAAGGCTTCAACCTTCACGTGCAGGGCCTCAAGACGGTCTTCGGTAAGCACAAAGTCGACAGTCGCGCCGTCGAAATCACCATGCTCGTCAGCCGTATCGTGCTCTACGTCGCGGTCATCTTCTTCTTCCTGCCCCTCGGCCTCGCGTTCGCCTTCATCGGTGTGCAGCTCGCCGTGTTCGGTGTGTACATGGGAGCGTCTTTCGCCCCGAACCACAAGGGCATGCCGCAACTGCCCGCCGAAAGCAAGGTCGACTTCCTGCGTCGTCAGGTGCTCACCTCGCGGAACATCCGTGGCGGCACGTTCATCGACACCTACATGGGCGGCCTGAACTACCAGGTCGAGCACCACCTGTTCCCGAACATGGCCCGCCCGCACCTGCGCAAGGCGGCTGAAATCACTAAGGAGTATTGCGCGTCCAACGACATCAAATACACCGAGACCGGTGTGTTCGAATCGTACGGAATCGTCATCGAGTACCTGAACAAGGTCGGCCTCGCGGCCCGCGACCCGTTCGATTGCCCGATGGTGGCCCGCTTCCGCTACCGGTAGCCGGTCGCTGGTCACCAGCGCCCAACCGCTGGTCGAGCCCCCACCGCTGGTCGAGCCTGTCGAGACCCAGAACACAGCCATCAGCCGCTCCTCCTCAGGGGGGAGCGGCTTTTCTGTGCCCGGCGGCGGGCGCCTGGTCGGGCAGTAGGCTTGAACTCATGTGGCTGCCGGGCGTGCTCCTCGCGGCCGCCGCCGCCATGACCTCGTGGGGCCTGCACACCCTCATCCCGGCGGCTCCCCTGCTCACGCTCGCCGTCGGACTCGGAATCATCGTCGGCCAGGTGCCCGCACTGCGCACCCCCCTCGCCGGAACACTCGCCCCGGGCCTCACCGTTGCCGGCCAGCGTTTCATGCGCCTCGGAATCGTGCTGCTGGGGCTGAAGCTCAGCCTCGGCGACATCGCTGGGCTCGGCTGGGTCACCATCGCGACCACCGTAGCCATCGTGCTCGTCACCTTCGCCGGCACGCTGGGACTCGGCAGACTGTTCCGCTTGCCCGGGCACCAGCCCCTGCTCATTGCCAGCGGCTTTTCGATCTGCGGCGCCTCGGCGATCGGGGCCATGAGCGGCGCCGTCAAGGCCAAGGACGAGGACACGGCCACCTCGATCGCCCTCGTCACCCTGTGCGGCACCGTCGCGATCGCCGTGTTGCCGCTGCTGTGGCATCCGCTCGAGCTGTCTCCGGCCCAATTCGGTCACTGGGTCGGGGCTGGGGTCCACGACGTCGGGCAGGTCGTGGCGACCGCCCAGGTGGCCGGGCCCGCCGCCCTGGCCATCGCCATCGTGGTCAAGCTCACCCGCGTGCTGATGCTGGCACCGATCGTCGCGGTCGCGTCGGCGGTCGAGCGCCGCCGCCCCGTTCTGGCCGAAGACCCTCCCACCCGCACTCCGCTCGTACCCCTGTTTGTCTTCGGGTTCATCGTGGCAGTCGTGCTGGGCAGCCTGCTGCCGCTGCCCGCCCCCCTGCTGGTTGCCGCCGACACGGTGCAGACCGCCCTGCTCGCGATGGCCCTGTTCGCCCTCGGCGCGGCGGTGCGGCTCGTCACTCTCGTGCGCACCGGCTGGCGCGCCCTGGTTGTCGCCCTGCTGTCGTGGACCCTCGTGGCCGCCCTCGCGTTTGGCGCCGTGCACCTCGGCTAGGCGGGCGTGACGCTTCAGTGACTGTCGTCGACGAGCTTGAGGCCGATAACGCACCCGACCAGACCGAGGATGAGCACCACCTTGAGCAGCGACGTGGGTTCGCCACCGAAGGCCATCGCCCACGTCACGGTAAGGGCGGCACCGATGCCCACCCACACCGCATAGGCCGTGCCGATCGGAATGTCCCGCATGGCGAGCGCAAGGCCGCCCATGCTCAGCAGCAGGGCCCCGCCGAAGATGATGGACGGCCAGATTTTGGTGAATCCCTCGGACTTGCCCAGGGCGGTGGCCCAGACGGCTTCGAGAGTGCCGGAGGCGATCAGAATAATCCAGGACATGACAGTACTCCCGTGGCCAGTCTTGTCGCGTGCCGGGTACTGATCCCTCGTCCGGAGGCCCACTGAGAGCCTTCAGACAAGACTCTCACATCTAGGCCTCGTTGGCAGGGGCTGTCTGGCGAGGGCGAATTGCGCCCGGTGACGCACTCCTGCGCGCCCCGGAGCCAGGCCCGATAGCGTGGCGCTACACGGCGTTTCTGACGTGCTGGGAGCCTGACACGCCGAAAGTTCACGGGCCGCGCGCGGGACCCTTCCGGTGGGCAATCTCCTGGTCACGCAGGGAAGCATCACGACGGGCAGCGGTCAGCCCTCCGGCATCACCGCCGATCAGCGCACCCTGTCTCCACGGTGACACAGGCTTTCATCTCCGCTCCCGCGTCCAGCAGCGGAACGTTCGTTGTGACACCGACGTTCCGCCTCGCCGTTCCGCCCAACGCCTAGCGTTCCCACTACAGCGGCGCGGTCGCGGCCTCCCCCCTAAACGCGTGCATCGCCGTACTTACGATCACCATCGCAAAGCGCGTCTCGGGTTCGACATTAAAACCCCCATTCAAGGGGTATTTGATACTTTCTCAGTTAAGGTTTCTCTATGACCGTCAGCTCCACACGCACACGAGTGCGCGCGCCGCGGCGTCTGGCCATGCTTGTGGCGGCGCTGGCGCTTTCCCCATTCCTCATTGGCCTCGGTGCCGCTCCGGCGACGGCCGTGGACGACGGGACCCTCGGCATCCGTCCGGAACTCGAATCCGACTTCTTTCACATCAACCTGGCCCCCGGGGCCGCGATCGACGCGAACGCGATTGTCAGCAATCACAGCGCCGAGGCGGTGACTCTGCTGAACTACGCCGTCGACGGGCAGAGCACACCGCAGGGCGCCTTCGCGCTCGCCGCCCAGTCCGATGCCCGAACCGGTGTCGGCGCCTGGGTCAGCCTCGGTGCGGAATCAATCACCGTTCCGGCGAACTCCCAGCTCACGGTTCCGTTCCGGCTCAGCGTGCCGGCCACGGCGACCCCCGGCGACTACGCCGGAGGCGTGATCATCGAAAGTGCCCCGGTGCAGGGAGAAACTACGAACTCGGGCGGCGACGCCTCCGTGCGGTTAGACGTCATCCAACGTCAGGGCGTACGGATCTATCTGGCGGTGGCCGGCACGGCCGTCCCCACCCTCACGCACGGTGATCTCGGCTGGACCGTCTCGAACGACACGGTCACATTCACCCTGCCGATCACGAATACGGGCAACACGATTCTTCATCCGACGGCGGTGCTCGACATCAGCAGCTGGATCGGTGCCACCGCGAATATCGACTTCGCTACTCCCGAAAGCATCCTTCCGGGCGCCACCCTCGACCTGCAGGCAAACCTCACGGGGGCGCCTTTCCTGCAGGCCGGCACTGCAGAGGCCGCCCTCGCCTCGGATGCCGGCGACACCCGCGTGAGCACGAGCTTCGTCTACGCCCCCTGGTGGTTCGTCCTCGCCAGTGCGCTCATCCTCGCGGCCATTGCGTTCGGCATCTGGCGCATCCTCCTGTTCGTCCGCCGAGCCCGGCGCGCCTTTGCCCAGGTGGCGGTGTCCACACCGACATCGACCGGCGGGGTCGCCCCGCCGACCTGATGCGCACCGTCGGCCCGTGCGCCGGGCGGTGGCCCGGAATGGCGATACTCGCGCTCATCGTCGTCCTGGTGGTACAGGTCACAATCAGTGCGCCCGCTGCCCAGGCGTTGGGAACCGTCGTTGATCTCGGCACGGCTTCGACGTACTCCCTTCTCGGGGGAACGTCGGTGGCCAACACGGGAGCCTCTGCGGTCAGCGGGAATGTCGGGTCATATCCAGGGCTCGCCGTGTCCGGTTTCCCGCCGGGTATCCTGACCGGCCAACTGCACCCGGGCGACTCCGCCGCCCGCCAAGCCCAAGCCGATGCGCTCGCGGCGTATTCGGCAACCGCGGCCCAAGTCCCCACGCAGGCGATTGCCGGGGATCTCGGCGGTACGACTCTCACGGCAGGGGTGTACCGCTCTGCTGCCGCACTGTCGATCAGCTCGGCGCTCACGCTCGATGCCCAAGGCGATCCTGCGGCCGTCTTCATCTTCCAGGTCAACGCGGCCTTCGGCATGGCCGCCGCCGCCAGAATCGTTCTGGTGAACGGGGCACAGTCCTCGCGGGTCTTCTGGCAGGTGGTCGGCGCGACAACTCTGGGCGCGTCGGCGAGCTTCGCCGGCACACTCCTCGGCCTCGCCGCGATCTCCATCGGGGCGGGAAGCACCGTCGTGGGACGTGCCCTGTCACTCACGGCAGCGCTCGCCCTGGACACGAGCGTCATACTGCCCGAGGCCCCCGTCAATCTCGGAACGGCAGGGGCATACTCGGCGCTCGCCGGCACATCCGTGACGAACACGGGGATGACGACGCTCAGCGGCAACGTGGGCGTGAGCCCCGGGACCGTTCTGACCGGTTTCCCGCCGGGACTCAACAGCGGCAGCACCCACGTCAACGACAGCCAGGCGGCGCAGGCGCAGGTGGACCTGTCAGCGGCGTCCACCGACGCCGCTGCCCGCACGCCCACGGGGACACTCTCGGGAGACCTCGGCGGTCGTACGCTCACGTCTGGCGTCTATGCCGCAGCCGGTCCACTCTCCCTCAACGGCACGGTGCTGCTCGACGGGCAAGGAAACGTACACTCGGTCTTTATCCTGCAGCTCGACTCCACTCTCACGACCTCGGCGGGGAGCACTGTGAAAGTCGTCAACGGCGCCCAGGTATCGAGGGTGTTCTGGCGGGTGAAAGGTGCGGTGTCCCTCGGCGCCGCCTCCGCTTTCACGGGTTCTCTCCTGGCGCAGGGGGCCGTGAGCATCGGCAACAGTTCCGGTTTCCTCGGTCGGGCGCTGTCGCGCGCCGGGGCAATTTCGCTCAACGGCACGACGCTCAACAGCGAGGCAACGATCTGGCTGGGAACGGCCCGGAGTTATGCCCTCCTGGCGTCCGCGTCGGTGGCGAACACGAGCACATCGACGATGAACGGTGACGTCGGCACGAGCCCTGGCGTCGCGATCACCGGCTTTCCTCCCGGAATCATCACCGGCGCGACACACTACGGCGACGCCGCTGCCGCACAGGCCCAGGCGGACCTTCGACTGGCCTACAACGATGCGGTGGCACGGACGCCCTCCGCGAGCCTCGCCGGCGATCTCGGGGGGCGTACCCTCACAGCGGGGGTCTACCGCTCCGCCGCGGCCCTGTCGGTGAGCACCGCACTCATCCTCGACGGCCAGGGCAACCCCAACGCCGTCTTCATCTTTCAGGTCGACGCCGCATTCAATACGGCCGCCGGGAGCACCATCACCCTCGTCAACGGCGCGCAGGCCTCCCGGGTGTTTTGGCAGGTCACGGGCGCAGTCACCCTCGGGGCTGCCTGCGGGTTCCAGGGCACCATTCTGGGACTCGCCGCGATTTCGATCGGCGCTCAGTGCGCTTTCACCGGACGAGCTCTCACCGTCGACGGCGCGATCACCCTCAATGCAGCAACCTCGACCGACCCGGAGCCCGTTCCTGGACCGCTCGAGATTGTGACGGCCGGCGCCGCTCTCTCCGCCGTCACGCTCGACGGCACGACAACCCAGTACGCGACGGGCCTGTCCACCGAGTGGACCATAACCGACGCCCGTGGATCCGGGGCGTCATGGACCGTGTCGGTAGAGGCGACCACCCCGACCAGCGCGGCCGGATCGGTCGAGTCGACCCCGCGCACCCTCAGCGTTGAGAACCTGTCGATCACACCGGGTTCAATCACGGCCCGACCCGGTTCCGACCCCATAAGTGGCATCTCCGCACCGCCGCTGGCGCTGGCGACTTCGGCCCAGGCGCTCATCACGGCCGTCGGCTCGCATCGTGGTACCTACGTGCTCACGCCAGCAGTCAGCCTGATGATCCCGCCGAACGCCTACCGATCAAACTTTTCGGGAGTGATCGACCACTCCGAACTGAATCCCTTCATTTCTACGTTGACCTTCACGATCTCCTGAACCTCACGAAGTCTTGCGTAAAGCCTGATCGAACCCTGCGCCGCTCCGCTGCTCCCCTTGAGCTTCAACGCGAAGTATGGGGATATCGCCACACGGCAGCCCAACCGGGCCAAACAGCCCGCTTCGGCACCCAAGCAAGAGGACAACACCATGCACGCATCCATCAAGACCGCCGGCATCATTGCAGCGACCGGTATCCTGCTCGGCGTCGCTCTCTCGCCTGCGAACGCCACCCCGAACACCGATGACATCAGCTCCACCGTGTCGGCGGGGTTCCTCACCGCGTTCGCCACCGCCCCCGACACCATGACCGGCGTCACACTCAACGGCTCCACGAGCCAGTATTCCACCGGCACGGCAACGGGCTGGACGATCACCAACGCCCGCGGCACGAACGCCGCCTGGAGCCTCTCGGCCAGCGCCACCGACTTCACCAGCGCCGCCGGCAGCGTGGATACCACCGCCCGCACGCTCCCCATCGGCAACCTCATCGTCACCCCGGGAACTGTCACCGCCGGCAGCGGCTCGGACGCCGCCCCGAGCACCTCCGCGGTTACCATGAGCACAAGCGCCCAAGCGCTCGTCACCTCCCCGAGCGCTGGCAGGGGCACCTACACCCTCACCCCCGGATACAGCCTTGAAGTACCGGCCAACGCCTTCCGCTCCAACTTCGTCGGAACCGTCGGATCCAGCGATGTCAACCCCTACGTCTCCACCATCACCTTCACTATCGCGTAACACCACCGCAGTCCCTCGCACTCTCGAGCCCTCCGCTGATTCGTCGCGGGGGGTTCGAGCCATGTCCGGGCGTGTCAAGCTGCGCTGTCATTCCACGTAACATGGAGGGGTGACAGCGTACGTCTCGGCTCTCGACCTCTTCTCCATTGGGATCGGTCCATCCAGTTCCCATACGGTCGGACCCATGCGGGCCGCCCTCGTCTTCGCCGAGCGTCTGAGAGATTCCGGCTTGCTCCCGGACGTGACCCGGATCAGCTGCTCCCTGTTCGGCTCGCTCGGCTCCACCGGCCTCGGCCACGGCACCCCCGACGCCGTACTCGCGGGACTCGCCGGCTTCAGGCCGGAGGCATGCGACCCCGACGACGTGCGCAATGCCTGGGCCGGTCTTGATCAGGGCGCGACCCTCACTCTGCTCGGCGGGCACACCATCCCCGTCGCACGCGGCGACGTGACCTTCGAGCCCCGTACCCGACTCCCCGGTCACCCCAACGCGCTGACCATCTCCGCGTGGGGCGACACGGATGCCGCGCCGCTGTTCGTGCAGACCTTCTACTCGGTGGGAGGCGGTTTCATCCGCCAGGACGGCGACCAGATCGCCACCTGCACCGCCACACAGCCTCTCCCCTACGCGTCCAGCGCTGAGCTGCTCGCGCTGTGCGACGAGCATGGAATCGGCATCTGCGAGGTCGCCCGCCGCAACGAAGAAGCCATCCACGGGGAGCGCGGGCTGAACGCCGGGCTGAACGCGATCTGGGACGCCATGCACGAGTGCGTCGAGGCCGGCCTGCAGGCAACGGGAACCCTCCCGGGCGGACTGAAGGTCAAGCGCCGAGCGGCATCCGTTCGTATGCGCCTTGAGGAATATGATGGCCAGTCGCAGCGTGACCGCGACACCTCGACCGAGTGGCTGCACGCGTTCGCCCTCGCCGTCAACGAGGAGAATGCCTCGGGCGGCCGCGTCGTGACGGCCCCCACGAACGGCGCGGCGGGCATCATCCCCGCCGTTGCGCACTATTACCTGCGTTTCGTGCCGGGCGCGGATGCCGCGGGAATCCGCCGCTACCTCCTCACCGCGGTGGCCATCGGATCGTTGGTGAAGGCCAACGCCTCAATTTCCGGAGCAGAGGGCGGCTGCCAGGCCGAGGTGGGTTCGGCCTGCGCGATGGCCGCCGGCGCACTCTGTGCGGTGCTCGGTGGAACGCCCCGACAGGTGGAGAACGCCGCCGAGATCGCCATGGAGCACCATCTCGGGCTCACGTGTGACCCGGTCGGCGGGCTCGTGCAGGTACCGTGCATCGAGCGCAACGCGATCGCCTCGTCGACGGCCGTCTCGGCCGCCCGCCTGGCGCTGCACGGTGACGGAACACACCTCGTGTCCCTTGATACGGTGATCGAGACGATGCGGCAAACCGGCCTCGACATGATGACCAAATACAAGGAGACCAGCGAGGGCGGCCTCGCGGTCAACGTGATCGAATGTTGATCTGACCCCGTAGGGTGGGGTGACACGTCCGGTTGGGGTTGCATTCGCACCGTTCCGGGAGTGCAACTGGGGGGTCACCATTTTTCGCACTGTGTCGCACCGAGCCGGCGTCGCCTCGGCTGCCATTGTTCTGCTCGTTCTGCTTGCCGGCTGCACGGGAACACCGACGCCCGCGGTGACCGTCACGTTCACCCCGAGTCCGAAGCCGACTCCGTCTCCCTCCCCGACTCCGACGCCCGCGCCCGCGCCTGAGCCCGTGATCACCGAGGCGCCCGCGCTCATCCCCAATCCCGAGGTACCCGACCTCGTGCCGAACGCGGAACCCGTTCCCCTGCCGCAGGGACCGGCCGTCGACCTCGGCTCCACTCCCGGAGCGCGTGGCCCGGCCGTCGCCAATTCCGCGGGCGCGCTCATGACCTATACGGTCGTCGAGGGCGACGCCTTCTTCGACATCGCCCAGCGGTTCAACATTCCCGTGCAGATGATGCTGACGATGAACCCGTCGGTGCCGGGATTGGGCGAGCGAATCTACCTCAAGCAGATCATCAACCTCGACTGGACCACCACGCGGTAGCTCCCGGCATCCGCCGGTTCAGCGGGCGGCGTGGATCCGTTCGATGATCTCGATCACGCGCAGGGCGTCGCGGGGATCGACCGGCACCGGTGCGCCTCGCAGGATCGCGTCCGCGAGGCCGGCGTAGAAGAGGTCATAGCGTCCGCGATCGGTGGGATACGGCGTGAGGTCGCCGTCGATTCCGACGAGGCCCCACTCTGCTTCGTCGGCCACTCCGAAGTCCGCGTCGGTCGGCAGGGCGCCGTTCTTGAGCGCTGCCTCCTGACCGTCGAGGCCCCAGACCGTGTAGGCCGACTCGGAGCCGAGCACGTGGAACCGCGGGGCGCGCTGGGCGGCGAGCCCGTTCATCCACAGGTGGGAGGTCACGCCGGACTCGTGCGTGAGCGCCACGAAGACATCGTCGTCGGCGAGGCCGCCCTCCCGTCGGGTGAGCGTCTCGGCGTAAACATCGACGACCGGTCCGAACAGCACGAGCGCCTGGTCGATCAGGTGCGGGCCGAGATCGTACAGCAGTCCTCCACCGTCTTCTGGCGTCGCCTCGAGCTTCCACGACGGCCTCGGGACGGGCTTCCAGAATTCGAAGCGCGACTCGAAGCGCCGCACGCGTCCCAGCGTGCCGCCCTCGATGAGCGCCCGAAGGGTGAGGAAGTCGCCGTCCCAGCGTCGGTTGTGAAACACCGTGAGCGTGGAGGCCAGCCGGTCGGCTTTCTCGACCAGGGCCCGGCCTTCGTCGCTGGTGACCGCGAAGGGTTTGTCCACCACGACCGCAAGCCCGGCATCCAATGCCCGGTCGGCGAGGTCGGCATGGGTGGCGGGCGGTGAACCGATCACGATGAGATCGAGGTCGGTCGCGCTCTCGAACAGCTCGTTCGTTGTCGCCACGATTCGGGCCTCGGGGTGGAGTCGTCGGGCGTCCGCCTGCCTGTCCGGGTTAGCCGTGACGATCACGGCGAGCGAGAACTCGGGGTTGGCCGCGATGAAGGGGCTGTGAAAGGTACGGCCGGCGAGCCCGAACCCGATCACGGCCGTGCGGATGGGTGCGAAGTGGTGAGCCATACCGCTCACGCTAACCCGTTCCGCCGGTCGCGCGCTGGTACCGCGCCGCTACAGCCGCGCGCTACCGCACCGGCGGGCGCGCGCCGCGGGTACGGCGTGGCTACAGCCGGTTGACGGCCGTCACGCGCAGCACGGCCTCGCCCGCCTCGTCGCTGGCGGCGAGGTCGACCTCGGCGCTGATGCCCCAGTCGTGATCGCCGGCCGGGTCGTCGAGGATCTGCCGCACATTCCACTGCGTCGAGGTGACCTCGATGAGCAGCAGGTCGGAACTGCGCGCATCCGCGCCGGTGAGGATCTCGTCGTGATCCTCGAAGTAGTCATCGAGCGAGTCGGCCCACACATCCGCCGTGAAGCCGTGTTCTTTATCGAGAACGCCCAGCTCTTCGTAGTTCTCCAGCGCCGCGAGCTGAACCCGGCGGAAGAGCTCGTTGCGCACCAGGATGCGGAAGGCCCGCACGTTGGTGGTCAGGCGTTTCGGGGCCGGCGGCAGGATGGCGTGCGCCTCGGTGGCGTGCTCGGCGGCATCCGGGTGCAGCATTTCTTCCCACTCGTCGAGCAGGCTCGAGTCCACCTGCCGCACGAGTTCGCCGAGCCATTCGATCAGGTCGAGCAGGTCTTCGTTCTTGGCCTCGTCGGGAATGGTCTGCCGAGCGGCGCGATAGGCGTCGGAGAGGTAGCGCAGCACGACGCCCTCGCTGCGGGCGAGTTTGTAGAAGGCGATGAACTCGCCGAAGGACATGGCTCGCTCGTACATGTCCCGTACGACGGACTTGGGGCTGAGCTCGAAGTCCGCGATCCAGGGCTGAGACGCCTTGTAGGTCTCGAACGTGTAATTCAGCAGCTCTTCGAGAGGCTTGGGCCAGGTGACCTCCTCCAGCAGCGCCATCCGCTCGTCGTATTCGATGCCCTCACGCTTCATGGCGTTCACGGCCTCGCCGCGCGCCGCGAACTGCTGGCCCATCAGCACGGGCCGGGGGTCGTCGAGGGTGGCCTCGAGGATCGAGATCATGTCGAGCGCGTAGTTACCGGTGCCCGGGCCGGGGCCCGTCTCCGGGTCGGGGTCGAGCAGTTCAAAGGCCGCGAGGGCGAACGGCGACAGCGGCTGGTTGAGCGCGAAGTTGGCCTGCAGGTCGACGGTCAAGCGGATACTGCCTGCCGCACTCTGCTCCACGATGCCGGCTTCGCGCAGGGTCTTGTAGATGCCGAGGGCGCGGCGGGCGAGCACGAGCTGGCGTTTCCACGGCTCGTGGTTGTCGAAGACGAGCGAGTGCACGTGGGCGAAGGCGTCGCCTCCGCGTCCGATCACGTTGATGAGCATGGCGGCGGTCATCTGCATGCTTGAGCTGAGCGTCTCCGGCTCGGCGTCGACGAGGCGGCGGAAGGAGGGCTCGCCCCAGGACACGAAGCCGTCGGGCGCCTTCTTGCGCACGATCTTGCGCTTCTTTTTCGGGTCGTCGCCGGCCTTTTCGATGGCCTTGAGGTTCTCGGACTCGTGGTCGGGGGCCTGGATCACGACCGTTCCCGCGGTGTCGTAGCCGGCCCGTCCGGCTCGTCCGGCGATCTGGTGGAAT
Organism: Cryobacterium sp. MLB-32; assembly: GCF_000738085.1. Taxonomy (GTDB): domain Bacteria; phylum Actinomycetota; class Actinomycetes; order Actinomycetales; family Microbacteriaceae; genus Cryobacterium. The sequence goes on along the minus strand of NZ_JPRS01000006.1, from coordinate 53,564 downwards.
TCGCGCACGTGCACCTGGCGCATCTTCACGCCGTCGTACTTGGTGAGGGCGGTGAACAGCACCGTGCGAATGGGCACGTTGATACCCACACCGAGCGTGTCGGTGCCGCAGATCACGCGCAGCATGCCGCGCTGGGCGAGCTGTTCCACGAGCCGACGGTACTTGGGCAGCATTCCGGCATGGTGCACGCCGATGCCCATGCGGATGAGGCGGGAGAGCGTTTTGCCGAAGCTCGTCGTGAACCGGAACTCACCGATCAGCTCCGCAATCTCGTCGCGCTGCTCCCGAGTCGCCACTTTGGCGCTCGCGAGGGCCTGCGCGCGCTCAAGGGCGGCCGCCTGGGAGAAGTGCACGATGTAGACGGGGGCCTTCTGGGTGTGCAGCAGGTCTTCGACCGTCTCGTGCACGGGCGTGGTCTCGTAGTAGTAGTTGAGCGGCACCGGGCGCTCGACGCCGGTGACGATCGCCGTGTCCCGGCCTGTGCGCTTCGAGAGGTCCTCGGCGATGAATTTCACGTCGCCGAGCGTGGCTGACATCAGGATGAACTGCACCCGCGGCAGCAGGAGCAGGGGCACCTGCCAGGCCCAGCCGCGGTCGGGGTCGGCGTAGAAGTGGAACTCGTCCATCACGACCTGGTCGACCTCGGTGTCTTCTCCGTGACGCAGGGCGAGGTTGGCGAGGATCTCGGCGGTGCAGCAGATGATGGGGGCGTCGGCGTTCACCGAGGAGTCACCGGTCATCATGCCCACGTTTTCAGCGCCGAACGTCTCCACCAGGGAGAAGAATTTCTCGCTCACGAGCGCCTTGATCGGAGCCGTGTAGAAGCTGCGCTTGCCGGCCGAGAGTGCGGCGAAGTGCGCGCCGACGGCTACGAGGGACTTGCCGGTTCCAGTGGGCGTGCTCAGAATGAGGTTCGCGCCGGAGACGATCTCGATGACCGCCTCCTCCTGCGCCGGGTACAGGCTCAGGCCTTGCTCGGTCGCCCAGTTTTCGAAGGCTTCGAACAGCACATCGGGATCGGTGACATTGGGGAGACTCTTCAGCAGTGACATGGTCCCTTAAGACTGCCTTACTTCACGCCCGTCCGCCTGCCGTTCCCCCATTCCTCCTCGCCAGATCCGACCTGTAGGCATAACTCCTGCAATCTGCAGACCGTCCGGGCAACTTCCGCAGAACGACGGGGCAGTTCAAAACCACCTCCCCGAATTGCAGGAGTTATGCCATCCCATAGATGTTTCGGATGTCTGACGAAAGTTGGGCGACGCGCGTGAGGGGTGGTAATCCCAGCCGGTCGTTCTAGGCTGGCGGCATGGTCATCAGCAATGCCTCGAGCACACCGGTTCGGCCCCGCACGGTTCAGCGGCTCTGGCGTCCGGCGCTGGCCGGCGTTGCCGCCGCGATCGCCGCCCTCGGGCTCGCCGAGCTCGTGGCGGCGCTGCTGGCGCCCACCGCGAGCCCCGTGCTGGCGGTCGGCGCCCTCGTGATCGAGCGGATGCCGGCCGGGGTGAAAGACCTCGTGATTTCCCTGTTCGGCACGGCCGACAAGCTCGTGCTCATCCTCACCCTCGGGCTCGTCGTCCTCGTTCTCGCGGCACTCGCCGGAGTGCTCGAGTATCTGCGCGCGCCGTGGGGGCGTGTGCTCGTGGTCGCCGCATCCGCCATCGCCCTGCTTGCGGCGCTCACCCGCTCGGGCTCGGCCGCCTTCGATGCCCTTCCCTCGCTCGTCGCGGCGGGCGTCGGCACGATCGTGCTCACCGTGCTCGTGCGCCGGCTGAGTGATCGGCCGTCCGGGGAGGCGCCCTGGACCGACGTGGTTTCCTCGCCTTCACCGGCGTCAGCGCCGCGGTCGGGGTGCTGGCCCTGGCCGGCGGGCAACTCCTCCTCGCCGGAACTCGGGCAGCGGATGCCGCCCGCGCCCTGTTCACGCTGCCCCCGGCATCCGTCGCCGGCGTTCCCACCCCGGCCGGCGCCTCGCTGGGCGTAGCGGGGATCACACCGATCATCACGCCGAATGAGGATTTCTACCGCATCGACACGGCCCTGCAGGTGCCGCGCATCGACCCGAGCACGTGGCGACTGCGCATCACGGGCATGGTCGAGAACGAGGTGGAGATCTCCTTCGCGGAATTGCTCGCCCTGCCACTCGAGGAGAGTACGACAACGCTCGCCTGCGTCTCCAATTACGTGGGCGGCGATCTGATCGGCAATGCCGTGTGGCTCGGTTATCCCATTCGTAAGCTTCTGGCGAAGGCGAAGCCCACGAGCGACGCCGACATGGTGCTGTCTACCAGCTCCGACGGGTTTACCGCGGGCACGCCGATCGAAGCCCTCACCGACGAGCGCAACGCCATTCTGGCCGTGGGAATGAACGGCGTGCCGCTGCCGCTCGAGCACGGCTACCCCGTGCGCATGGTCGTGCCCGGGCTGTACGGCTATGTGTCGGCGACGAAATGGGTCGTGGAGCTCAAGCTCACCCGCTTCGACCAGGAGCAGGGCTACTGGACGCCGCGCGGCTGGTCTGAGCTCGGCCCGGTGAAGCTGTCCTCGCGCATCGACGTTCCCCGCGCAGGGGTTGCCGCCGGACCGGTGGTCGTGGCCGGTGTCGCCTGGTCGCAGCACGTGGGCGTCAGCGCCGTGCAGGTGCAGATCGACGACGGAGATTGGAACGAGGCAACCCTGGCCGACGCAATCTCCATCGACACCTGGCGACAGTGGATGTACACGTGGCCCGCGACCGCCGGCACACACACGGTGCGCGTGCGGGCGACGGATGCCGATGGCCTCGTTCAGACGTCGGTCACCCGCGACGTTGCCCCCGACGGAGCCACCGGGCTGGACCAGATCTCAGTGACGGTGACGTAAGAGACCACGGAGGATTCATGACCACACTGTCCCGGTCTGAACGCAGCCTGATTGAAAGCCGCCTGCGGGCCGCCGGCTGTGTCTTTGCCGCTGACGAGGCGAGGTTGCTCGTGTCCTCGGCTCGCTCGGCCTCAGAACTTGAGGTGATGGTCGACGCGCGGGAGAGCGGTCGACCACTCGAGCATATCCTCGGCTGGGCGGAGTTCTGCGGCCTTCATGTTCGCGTTGACCCGGGCATCTTCGTGCCTCGCCGCCGCACCGAGTTCCTGGTGCGGCAGGCCGTCGCCCACTGCCGTTCCGGCTCTGTTGTGGTCGATCTGTGTTGTGGCTCCGGGGCCGTCGGCGCCGCCGTGGCTGCCGCGGTGCCGTCAGCCGACGTCTTCGCCGCGGACATCGATCCGGATGCGGTGCGGTGCGCGCGGCAGAATCTCGATCCGTCGAAGGTCTTCGCCGGTGATCTCTTCGAGGCGCTGCCCGCACGGCTGCGCGGCGGCGTCGACGTGGTCGTGGTGAACGCACCCTACGTGCCCTCGTCGAGAATCGGGCTGATGCCTCCCGAGGCACGCCTCTACGAGGCGCGGGTCGCCCTCGACGGCGGCCCCGACGGACTCGAGGTGCAGCGCCGCATTGCCGCCGAGGCTCGCCCGTGGCTGGCCCCGGGTGGCCATGTGCTGATCGAGACCAGCACGGAGCAGGCACCCCAAACGGTCGAACTGTTTTCGAAGACGGGGCTGGCCTGCCAGATCGCGCATTCCCAGAAGACGCGTGCGACGGTCGTGATCGGCACGTCGCCGGTGTCGCTCAAGCGGGCGTGAGCACGGCGATCGGTATGGTGCGCGGGGTCTTCTTCTCGTAGTTGGCGAAGCCCCCTGCGCGGGGAACGACGACGTCGCGCCACAGCACGTCGCGCTCGGCGGCATCCGCAATGCGAACACTTACGTTGGTCTGCCGTGAGCGGATCTGGATGTGCGCCGAGGATGCGCGCCTCAGGTTGAGGAACCACTGGGGGTCTGTCGGCGCGCCCCCGGCCGACCCGACCACGATGTAGCTGCCGTTGTACTCGAAGAACCCCACGGGAACGGTGTGTTCAATCCCGGACTTCCGGCCGGCGACCGTGAGCAGAAGCACCGGCAGGGAGCCCACGGAGCCGCCAAGCCGCCCGTTCGTGCGTCGGTACAGCCACACGGCCAGGCCCATGCCGGCCCGCTGCATCCTCTTCGCCACGGCATTCATTCGCGACCCCCTTCGTCAGCACCGATCATCGCACCCGGCCTGCACCCGGTCAACCAGCACCGATCATCGCACCCGGCCTCCACCCGGCCTCCACCCGATCAGCCAGCACCGATCATCGCACCCGGCCTCCACCCGGCCATCGAGCACCGAGCACCGAGCACCGAGCACCGCACCCGGCAAACACCCGATCCCGACGAACGATCGCGCTCCCGTCGGGTGCCCGCTGGTGACTCTCGACGACGATGAGACGAGCCGGTCGAACGCGTGGGACCATGGATCATGACCGTTTCTCCCCTCAGCCCGACTCAGTTACACACCTTCGAAACGGCGCTCGGCGTGCGCCGCATCGAGCTGACCGAGCAGACCCAGCGTCTCGCCGACACCTTCGCGGGCGTGCAGTCGGCGCGCACTGACGGTTCGGCCGACGGCGCCCACGATGCGGAAGCGTCGTCGCTGCGCACCGAGTGGTCACGCATGTCGGGATTTCAGGCCGAGGCCGTGCAAGAACTCGCCGCCATTGATCGTGCCCTGCTCCGTATCGCTGACGGCACCTACGGTCTGTGTGTGCGAGGCGGCGAGCGGATTCCCGACGGCCGACTCGAGATCAAGCCGGCTGCCGACCTCTGCATCGCGTGCGCCGAGAAGGCCGCCGCGCGGCGCTGAATAATGCGGTGGGCGGATGCGATCAACGACTCCCCCGCCCGTTCTGAGCGCACGTGGTGTGATCTCAGCAGTTATCGACCTGACCGGTTGACCACGCGGGAATGTACGAGCAACCAGACACCTCGGTACGCGAGCGTAGCGGCCAGGGCGAAGAAGACGACCGCGGAAACATAGTTGAACCAGGCGGATGCGTTGATGACGGTCAAGATCGAGAACATCAGCACCGCAAACGCTCCACAGATGAACATGACCGCGGGTCCGCGTGACGGGGCAGTCGACTCGTGCTTTCCGTTGCTGATCATACGCAACAGCCTAGGCCGGCCCTCGGCCCGCCGCAGGCCGACCTCTGACGCTGGGGCCACGCGACTGTAGCCCCAGCGACGAGAACGGGCCCCCGGCTCTGCGGGGGCCCGTTCTCCTTGCCCGGGGAACTACTCGGTGTCTTCGCTGCCCAGCCGGATGGCCAGCTCAAGTGCCTCGGCGATCTTCACCGCGGCCGTCATCGTGCGGGGAGTACCCACGATCGGTGACACAGCCACGAGCACGTCTTCGACATCGTCCACCGTGAGGCCCGCCTCGGCACCCGGCCCGACGTGCATCAGGTAGGACGCGACCGGCGCATCGACGGCCACGAGCGCGGCGATCCGCACGAGCAGCAGCGAGCGCTCATCCAATTCCGTGCGCGCCAGCGACACGGCGTTGATGTCTGTGATGGCATCCAATACCGGGGTTTCTCCTGTTGCCATGAGTCACACTCCATTTCCGGGGCGTCGCCCCATCGATATCTCGTCGGGGCCCGTAGCAGGCGGCAATCCGCCGGCCGTCCGGGCCGGTCGACATTGTGCCACCGAGTCGCCACGGGGGTAACCCTCAATAGCGTTGGAATCCGCTGGGAGTCAAACCGCCACTTTCTGTGGCCCCGCGGCCTGCACGAAATTCTCGACGACCTCGATGATTCGGCCCGTGCAGCCGCCACACCCGGTGCCGGCCCGCATCGCGGCGTGTTTTACGCAAAGCGTGGGTGCCGTTGACGTTCGATCACCAGATGAGCACACATGCGCGGCCCGAGTGAGGGGCCCCGTTCACAGGTTCGACACAAAGGGACACCGACCCATGCGATCGCGCACGGTGACGCGGCGCATTGGGACACGGTGACGCGGGTGGTTGAATAGACCAATGACGATTACAGCTGCCGCCGACGGTTCCGCGCTCGGTAATCCGGGGCCCGCAGGCTGGGCCTGGTACGTCGATGACGCCAGCTGGGCGGCAGGCGGCTGGAAGCACGCCACGAACAACCAGGGCGAGCTCAAGGCCGTTCTCGAACTCTTCCGCGCGACCAAGCACATCGACGACGACCTCCTCGTGCTCTGCGACAGCCAGTATGTGATCAACTGCGTGACGAAGTGGATGCGCGGGTGGAAGGCGAAGGGCTGGCGCAAGGCAGACGGGAAGCCCGTCATGAACGTCGATATTCTGAAGGAAATCGACGAGGAAATCGTCGGTCGACGGTACCGCTTCGAATGGGTCAAGGGCCACGCCAATCATCCGCTGAACGAGGCCGCGGATGTGCGTGCACGCGGCGCCGCAGAGTCCTTCCAACGCGGTGCACCGGTGCGCAGCGGACCCGGTTACACCGCTTCCGGCACACGGTCGGCCGCCGCTGCTGCTGCTGCTGCTCCGCACGCTGCTTCCCCGGCCGCTCCACTGACCGCTCCCCCGGCCGCGCCACAGAGCACCCCGCGATTCACCCACGACGAGCTTTTCTCCCTCGATGACGCCGACCTCGGCGACGCGAACGAAACCATCGACGACCACCAGCTCGGGTTCGACTCCCGCGACTCCGCCGAGCTGCGCAGCGTGAGTGAACGCCAGAGCGTCACCCTGACCTTGAGCGCCGAGGACTACTCCCGGCTGGCCCAGCGCGCACAGGTGCGCGGTGTGAGCATCGAGGATTGCCTGCGTGGCTTGATCTGAGCCGAGCGATCTGACCGCTCCGACGGCACCGTCAGGCCAGCCAGGCCTAACGGCCGGGCCTGGTCCAACGGCTTGGCCTGGCCCAACGACCCGACCCGTTCCTTCTGTTGCAACAGCTGTGTCTGCTCCTGTTGCGCGACAGAACCTAGGCGTATAATTCCGCTCATCTACGATCCGCCACTCCGGCACGTCGGAACGAACGACGCGTCGGAACGAGCGCGCAACAGCCGTCTCGTCTCCCCGCAACGACAGGAGCAACCATGGTCATGACAGCACTCACCACTGCCGACGTGAGGCACTTTGACAAAGACCTCAAACGCATGCGGGTCGAAATCGTTGCCGAATTGGATCGTTTGTCAGGATCCCTGGACGAGGTACGCGAGGCACGCGACGGCACGCAGGACGACGAGCACGACCCCGAGGGCCCGACCCTCACGATGGAGTGGTCCCGGCTGTCGGGCGTGCACCACGAGTTCGCCGACAAGCTTGCGCGCATCGACCGTGCGCTCGCGCGGGTCGACATCGGCACCTACGGTTTCTGCACCAGGCGAGGAGAGGCGATCGGGCGCGAACGCCTGACCGCCCAACCGGCTACGGAGTATTGCATTGACTGCGCCCGTGAAATCGAGGCCGAGAAACGGCGCTAGGCCGCCCCCTCGCACTAGGCCGAACTAGGCCGCACTAGGCCGAACTGGGCCGAACTGGGCCGAACTGGGCCGCAAGGGCTACTGCACTCCGATGAGTGACCGAAGGCCGAATTCGGACACGATCGGAATGCCGTAGTCCTTCGCCTTGCCCGTCTTGCCGGTGGGGGCACCCGGATTGGCGGCCACGAGCAGTCTCGTGCGCATGGTGATTGCCGGCGCGACCCGAAAGCCGCGGGCATTCAGCTCCCGGTGCCAGTCTTCCCGTGACCGGGCAAGGTCCCCCGTGAGCACCACGATGTCGCCGCGCGTCAGCTGCACTCCGTCACACGAGGTCGTGCCGGACCGCAGCGTGGCCACCGGCGCGGCGGGGGAATCGGGAACGTTGAGCATCTGTGCGACCGCCCGCAGGTCGGCTCGATCGGCCGGGGTCATCTCCCCCGCTTCGACCGCGACCCGGGCCAGATCATCGCAGTACTCAGCGTTCAATCGCCCGCAGGTGTCCCCGTCGATCCCGTGAACGGCAGCGAGCTGCACGAGAGCCGTGAGGTCGCTCAGCGACAGCTCCCGCGTCAGCAGGGACCTGTCGAGCAGGGCGAGATAGTCGAGGTGCCCGTCCGGACCGGAATGATCGGGCAGCCGAGCGGTCATCCGCTCGAGGAACGTTGGGGTGTGCGGTGACTCGACCCCGCGCCGTGGAGCCCAGGGCACGGACGCTCCCTTGAGATGCCTCCAGGGCATGGATCCCGCCCGGTCCATGGCGTCCTGCCACGATGAGAGGTCGGGTGCGCTGTGAACATATGCGGAGAAGAGTTCTGCCGTGGCGATCGCCTGCCCCAGAGCCTGCTGCGCGTCCGTGACGTCGATGTCAAAGGCGGCACAGCAATCGACGAGCGAACGGCCCGCGCCGGGCAGAAAATCCCGCGCGAGTTGCATGGTGCAGATCGCGTCCATTCCCAAACGGGGACGGTAGCCCATCCGTGCGAATTCCCCCATCAGAAAGCCGGTCTCGAATTCTGCGTTGTGTCCCACGAGCACACGCCCCGAGAGCAACTCAACCAGGCTCGGAGCGATCAGGTCGAACGTCGGGGCGGCCACCACCTCGGCCTCGGTGAGTCCGTGCACACCCTCGCCCGCCAGTTCCCGTCTCGGGTTGACGACGCTGTGCCACCGTCCGGTGATCTGCGCAGCGGCATTGAGGTGCACCACGGCCACCTCGACAACTCTGTCGAGCCGGTAAGGGAACAACCCCGTCGTCTGGAACTCGAGTACGGCAAATCCACGTTCGGGCATTCTTTTCCTTCACCTGTTCTCAGGCGAAGTTATCGGCGCGGGCCCCCCGCCCGCGAGTTCCAATTCGGGTGGCATTCATTTGGGGGCTCCGCAGCAACTGCCGGTTATACGGGGATCTTCTCTGCCTTCCGGGCTTCCTTGCCCGCATTTCGTGCCGCGTTCTTCGGGGGCAGCAGGGTGTCGGCCTGCTCGAGCGACATGCCGTTGGTTTCCGGCACCTTGGCGAGGACGAACCAGAACGACAGCCCGGCGAAGAGCGCGTACATGGCATAGGTAATGGTGAGAGACAGCTCAGCCATCGGCGGGAAGCTCACCGTGATCAGGAAATTGGCGATCCACTGTGCCGCCGCGGCAAGGCCGAGGGCCTTCGCCCTGATCGAGTTCGGGAAGATCTCACCGAGCAGCACCCACACGACCGGGCCCCACGACGCACCGAAGGAAATCACAAAGACGTTCGCGGCGATGAGCGCGATCGGCGACCACGCACCGGGCAGGCTCAGCTCACCGGCCACCGTGAGGGACTGACTGAAGGCGAGTGCCATCGCGGCGAGGGACACCGTCATGCCGATCGATCCGGCCAGCAGAATGGGACGTCGCCCGATGCGGTCGACGAGCGCGATGGCCACGAGCGTGACGAGGATGTTGGTCACCGAGGTGATCACGGAGATGGTCAGCGAATTTTCTTCCTTGAAACCGACCGCCTGCCACAAGGTTGTGGAGTAGTAGAAGATCACGTTGATTCCGACGAACTGCTGGAAAACCGAGAGGATGATGCCCACCCAGACGATCGGCTTGAGCCCGAAGGTCTTACCGCGCAGGGAGCCTGATTTCTGCGAACGGGCATCATCCGTGATCGAATCTTTCATATCCCGGATCTCGCGGTCGACATCGCCCGCGGGCCACAGTCGAATGAACACGGCGCGGGCATCCGCTTCACGGTCCTTGAGAACGAGGAACCGCGGCGACTCCGGCAGCAGGAAGGCGACCGCGCCATAGACCACGGCCGGGACGGCACCGGCGAGGAACATCCAACGCCACGCCTCGAGACCGAACCACAGCGGCTCGCTCGCGCCGTCGGCGGCGCCCGCGAACATGGCGTCCGAGAGCAGCGCGGTGAAGATGCCGAGGGTGATCGCCAGTTGCTGGAGGGACCCCAGCCGACCGCGCATGTGGCGCGGCGAGATTTCGGCAATGTAGGCCGGTGCCACAACGGATGCAAGACCGATGCCGAGCCCGCCGACCACCCGCCACACGATCAGGTCGACGACGCCGAACGCGAGGCCGGAGCCGATCGAGCTGAGGAGGAAGACCACACCACCCACGACCATCATCGGGATCCGACCGAACCGGTCGGCAAACCGCCCGCCGAAGAATGCTCCGGCCGCCGCTCCGAGGAGGGCACAGGCCACAGCGAAACCGGTGAGGGCCCCGCTGAGCGCGAATTCCTTCTGCACCGCATTGACCGCGCCGTTGATGACGGAGGAATCAAACCCGAAGAGGAAACCTCCAAGAGCTCCGGCAACGGCCAGAATGATGACCTTGCGATTCGTACTCGGCGTGGTGATAGCGGTCAAAGTCAGGCTCCCTGTGGTTTAAAGCAACCTACCGAGCCTACGCCCGTCGACGACCCCTGCCTTTACAGGCGCCCGTTCCTAGCGATTTTCCCTACAACACCGGGAGCCAACGCGAACGAACTCGCTCCGTCACCTGCGCGCCGAGCAGGCGGGCAACGTCCGCCGTTGCCTGGCGCACGTGCAGCCCCACGCGTAACGCTTCCGCCGGGTTCTCGGCACTAAACCGCACGATCACTCGCGCTTCCCCCGACACCACGGCCAATTCGGATGCCTCGACGGTCGCCATTTCGGCTGCCGCGCGAGCCGCCGTGGGAACCACGGAGTCGGGCGTCACTCCGTCTCGGAGGTCGCCGACGGTGAGGGTTATCCGATAGGAAGGCATGTCTTCAGCCTACGAGTCCAGCCACGCCGGCACGGCCAGCACGGTTCGGCTCGGTTCGGTTCGGCTCGGTTCGGCTCGGTTCGGTTCGGCTCGGTTCGRCTCGGCTCGGTTCGGCTCGGCTCGGTTCGGAGCAGTCACACAGCCCGCTCGCTGGTCTCGCCGCTACGCTCACCTAATGGGCAAGTTTGCAGACAGCTGGCGATCACATTTGCTGACGACCCTCTCCGGCGACGGCGACGGCCGCCCGACGTGGGTCTCCCAAATGGAGAAGGGCAGCGACCGCGGATTCTTCGGCCCGGGTTCCGCCTCCTGGGCCGTGCACGGCGGCTTGGCGACCATGGTTGCCGGTATCCGCGCCCTGCTCATGCAGACCCTGCACCCGGGAGCGATGGCGGGCGTGCACGACTGGTCCCGATATCACGAAGATCCCCTCGGTCGCCTATCCGGAACCATTCGGTGGCTGGTCACCGTGACGTTCGCCGACACTGAGACGGCCGTCCGTGAGTCCGGGCGCGTGGCTCAGTTCCACGGACGCGTTGCTGGCACCTACCTCGATGCCCAGGAGAACGAGCGTTCGTACGCGGCCGGTGACCCCGAACTGCTGTCGTGGGTGCACGTGGTATTCACGGATGCCTTCCTTGAGTCCCACAAGCTCTGGGGCGGGGCCATCCCGGGCGGCGCCGACGCATACGTGCGCGAGTGGGCGAAGGCCGGCGAACTCATCGGCGTGCAGAACCCGCCGGCTACTGCCGCCGCGCTGCAGTCCCAGCTTGAGGCGTTCCGCAGCGCGAACATCCTCAAGAGCGACGAACGAGTCGCTGACGCGGTGCGGTTCATCCGTCATCCGCCGTTGAGACGCTCAATGCTGCCGTTTTACCGCATCATGTTTGCCGGCGCCGTCGCGTCGATCCCCCGTGAATACCGCGACATGCTCGGCCTGCGCCGCTCCTGGCTCCCGGTGGTCTGGGCCACCGGGGCGGTGCTCACCTTCGTGCGCCTGCTCCTCGGCCCCGCGTCCTCCTCAGAGGACGCCGCGCGCGTGCGCATCACGCGCCTGGAGGCCGCCGAGGCCGCCGAGGCCGCCGCCAGTTAGCTCGCGGGGCTGAAGAACGCCTCAATAGCGGCCGACAGAGCCCCCGGGTCGTTCACGTGGCAAAGTTCGCGGGCGGAGTGCATCGACAGCAGAGCAACGCCCACATCCACCGTGCGGATACCGAGCCTTGTCGCGGTCAGCGGTCCGATGGTCGAGCCGCACGGCACCGTGTTGTTCGACACGAATTCCTGGTAATTCACGCCGGCCTGCTCACAGGTGCGTGCCCACAGGGCCGCGCCCACGGCATCCGTCGCATAACGCTGGTTGGCGTTGATCTTGAGCAGCGGACCGCCCCCGAGAATGGGCATATTGGCCGGGTCGTGACGCTCTGAGTAGTTCGGGTCCACGGCGTGGCCGGCGTCGGCCGAGAGACACCACGACTCGGCGTAGGCCTGCAGCCGCTGCGAAACGGATGCCCCGAGGCCGGCCGAGATGCGGGTGAGGATGTCGTCGAGCAGGGGCCCACTGGCTCCGGAGCGCGACTGCGAGCCCAGTTCCTCATGGTCGAACGCGGCCAGCAGGCTGATGCTCGTACCACCGGACGGCACGGCTGCCGCCGCGATGAGCGCACGAAGGCCGGCGTGAACGGCCGACAGGTTGTCCATGCGTCCCGCCGCGAAAAGCGTGTTCCCAAGGCCGAACCGAGCGGGCGGCGCGGTGTCTGCGGTCAGGATGTCGTAGCCGGCCACGTCCGCGGCTTCCACACCCGCACGGTCGGCGAGGTGCGCGACCAGGTCGGCCTGCGCAACGTCTCCGACACCGAAGACCGGGGTGAGGTGACGCTGCCGGTCGAGCACGAGACCGTTGTTCACTTCACGGTCGAGGTGAACGGCGAGCTGCGGAATGCGGAGGAACGGGCCCGTGCGCACGAGGTGCTCCGTGCCGTCCCGGGTGACAAGCCGGCCGGCGAGTTCGAGCTCGCGGTCAAGCCAGGAGTTGAGCAGCGGACCGCCGTACACCTCGACGCCGGCCTGCAACCAGCCGTGAGAGCCGATGGTGGGTTTGGGCTTGAGCTTGAAACCGGGCGAGTCCGTGTGGGCACCGAGAATTTTGTAGGGCGTTGTCGGTCCAGCCCCCACCGGCTGGAGCCACGCCACGACGGCCCCGTCGCGCACGACGAAGCGACCGCCCGGCTCCCCCGACCACTCGTCCGATTCGCTCAACCGCACGAACCCGTGCGTCTCGAGGCGACGGGCAACCTCGGCGGCCGCGTGGTACGACGACGGCGAGGCGGAGATGAAACGGGCGAAGTCATCGATATACGCGGGTGTGGCATCCATCCGTCCATCCAACCACCGATGGAGTGCGCACCTAGACTGGGTGCCACACGATGGGGGAATGATGACGGATTCAGCAGGAAACACACTTCACGAAAAAGGCTGGTACCCGGATCCGTCCGGGGCTCCGGGACTTCGCTGGTGGGACGGCGCGCAGTGGACCGAGCACCAGCACGATCCGTCCCTCGAGGTCTACGGGGTCACTCCCCCACTTGTGGCCGGGTCAGGCACCCGCGTGAACAATGCGCTGCTCTGGACGATTGTGCTGCTTCCGATTCTGTCCTTGCTGGCCATGAGCCAGTTCGATATGACCACGTATCTCATGAATACGCTGTCAACCGATGCCCCGATGATCGACGCGACGTACACGCTGATCCAGATTCTCAGTTTCGGAATCTACGTGGCCAGCATCCTGCTGGCATTCTTCGATCGGCGGCGACTGTCCCGGCTCGGACTCGCCCGCCCGTTCCACTGGGCCTGGACATTCCTCTACAGCGGCATCTACGTGATCGGCCGCTCGGTCATCGTGCGCCGCCGGGTGGGCGGCACCCTCACGGCGGTCTGGGTGTGGGTGGCGATCGTCCTGCTCGGGGTCATCGTGAGCGCGACCAAGATTTCGACGGCAATGAACATGTACATTCCCGCTGTCATGGACACTATTCCGAGCTGAGACTATTCCGAGCTGAGACTACCCCGGCGGATGGGCCCGAGTTCTTCCGGCTGCGGGGCAGGTACCGCGGTCTGCAGAGCGGCACGCGCGAACGCTGCGCCGCCGACGGAGGGCGTCCAGGAATTCCCGTACCAGAGCTCGCCTTCCGTGAAGACCCCAAGGCGGGTCAGCAGCCGCCATTTGTCGAGGATCAGCCGTTGTGCCCGCATCGGCTCAACCGGGCTGCCGTCCTTCTCGGCCCACCCGATCGTGTTCAGGCCCTGGGCTACGGCGTCGAAGTAGTCCTCTTCTTCGTCGAGGCTGCGCGTGGCGATGAACAGCAGCAGAATCCGCGTCGCATCGGTGATCACCGGAGTACGGCTCTTGTGCACCGTGCGCGCGAGGTGCCACCAGAGTTCGCGGGGCGACCGAGCGAGTGTGCGCCCTTTCACGGTCAGCGACAGCTGCCCCTTGCTCACCCGCAGCAGCCCAACGTCACGCATGTACGCGCGCATCTCCCGCAGGGGGGTGATGTTGCTTTCCCGGTTGACCGGCACCGGCCACCCCCAGTCCAGCTCGGTCGTGGCCTCGACCACGACGGCAGGCGGCAGGAGGCCGGCCTTCGTCAGGCGGATGCCGCTGTCCCCGACGCGCCGCAGCATCCAGAGCACGTGTCCCACCATGCGGGTCATCGCCCGTTCGTTGAGCAGGATCGGGTCGCTCACGCGCGCCTGGGCAACCAGACGCCGAAATCCGGGAACCGATTCCGGATGCATGCGTGGCTCGAATGATTGGATGACGTTCATACGCCGAGCCTAACGACGGGCCCCGACCGTGACGTCGCGTGCCGCCGCGAGTCGCGTTCGCTTAGCCTTGAACAATGGCCAGAAACAGTGAAACCACGACCGTCACCGTGTCAGCGGCATCTGACACGCTTGACGTATGACTGACACCCGCGAATCCGCTCTCGCCATCCTGCGCACGCTCGTGGGCCGGCCGGATGCCGACTTCCACGACGGCCAGTTTGAGGCCATCGAGACGCTCGTGGACCAGCGGCGCCGCGCGCTGGTCGTGCAGCGCACCGGGTGGGGAAAGTCGGCCGTGTACTTCGTCGCGACCCTGCTGCTGCGGCGCCAGGGCGCCGGCCCCACGATCCTGGTGTCCCCCCTGCTTGCCCTCATGCGCGATCAGGTGGCGGCCGCCGCGCGCGCGGGAGTGCGCGCGGTTTCGATCAACTCGTCCAACGCGCACGAGTGGAGCGATGTGTTGCAGAAGCTGCAGCGCGACGAGGTCGACGTGCTGCTCGTGTCTCCCGAACGACTGAACAATCCGTCCTTTCGGGACGAGCAGCTTCCCGCTCTGATCAATCGCGTGGGGATGCTCGTGGTCGACGAGGCGCACTGCATCTCCGACTGGGGCCACGATTTTCGTCCGGACTACCGACGGCTCCGCGACCTGATCGCCGAGATGCCCACGGGTGTGCCCGTTCTCGCCACCACGGCCACGGCCAACAGTCGGGTCGTGACCGATGTGGCAGAGCAGATGCAGTCGGCGGGCAATGCCGTCATCACCATTCGAGGGCCACTCGCGCGCACATCGCTGCGCCTCGGTGTGCTGCGGCTGCCCGATTCTCGTGCTCGGCTGGCCTGGCTGCTGAGCCACCTCGGCGAACTGCCCGGCAGCGGCATCATCTACACCCTCACGGTGTCAGCGGCCGAAGACACGCCCGGCTGCTCCGCGACGCCGGTCACACGGTGCGCGCCTACACGGGACAGACCGACACGAGCGAGCGGGAAGAGTCCGAGAGGCTGCTGAAAAACAACGAGGTCAAGGCCCTCGTGGCCACCAGCGCCCTCGGGATGGGCTTCGACAAGCCCGACCTGGGCTTCGTGCTGCACCTCGGGGCCCCGTCCTCGCCCGTGGCCTACTACCAGCAGGTGGGACGCGCCGGGCGCGCCACCGAGAACGCCGATGTGTTGCTGCTGCCGGGAACCGAAGACGAGGCCATCTGGCACTACTTCGCCACCGCGTCGATGCCCAACCAGGCCAAGGCCGAATCCGTGCTGCGCGCGTTGACCGACAACGGCGGAGCCCCGCTGTCCACCCCGGCTCTTGAGGCACGCGTCGACCTGCGCCGCACCCCACTCGAGCTGCTGCTCAAGGTGCTCGACGTGGACGGCGCCGTACGCCGGGTCAAGGGTGGCTGGGTCTCGACCGGCCAGCCATGGACCTACGACAGCGAACGCTACGACCGCATTGCCGCGGCCCGCGTGCACGAACAGCGCGCGATGATCGAGTTCGAAACCACCACGGGCTGCCGCATGGAGTTTCTGCAGCGCGCCCTCGACGACGAAACCGCGGTTGCCTGCGGCCGCTGCGACAACTGCACGTCACCGTGGTACCCCGTCGACGTGCAGGACGAGGCCGCCGCGACCGCGGCCGCCTCTCTCGACCGTGTCGGTGTGACCATCGACGCCCGCGCGCAATGGCCCACCGGCGTGGCAAACCTGGGCGTCAACGCCACCGGCAAGATCGCGCCGGCCGACCGGCTCTCCGAAGGACGGGCCCTCGCCCGGCTCACCGATCTGGGCTGGGGCGGAGCGCTGCGTGGGGTCTTTGAGCCGCAGGCGACGGATGCCCCCGCCAGCCACGCGATGACGGCCGCCTGCATTCGCGTGCTCGCCGAGTGGAACTGGCCGGAACGCCCCGCGGCCATCGTCACGATGCCGTCGCGGCAGCATCCGTTGCTCATAGATTCCGTGGCACGGGCCCTGTCAGAGGTGGGCCGATTGCCGTGGCTCGGGGAACTCTCTCCGGCCAATGGCGGCCCCACCGGAACGGCAGGCGGCAACAGCGCCTACCGCCTCTCCAACGTGTGGGAGCGATTCGAGGTGGGGCCAGAGCTTGACGCGGCCCTCGAACCGTTCGCGGGCCAGCCCCTGCTGCTCATCGATGACGTCGCCGACAGCCGGTGGACTCTCACCGTCGCCGGCCGGCTGCTGCGTCGACACGGAGCCTCAGCCGTGCTGCCGTTCACGCTCGCGCTGCGTTCCTAAGCCGGTTGGCGAACACGCTGTGGCGGCGCCATACGGCGTAACCGGAATATTCGACGTCTCCCGCGACTTGTTACGCTACGGATGCTGCCTCTGGCGGCCTCACTCTTTCTGACACCGATAAAGGCACGCACCCCATGACGATCAACCGCATGACGATCAAGTTCACGCTCAGCTCCGCCGCACTCCTCACGGCCGTCGCCTTGACCCTCACGGGCTGCTCCGCGACAACCGCCGGCTCCTCGAACGCCGGAACCGACACGTCTCTCAGTTCCGTGCAGGAATCCGGCACACTGACCGTCGGCACCGAAGGCACCTACCGTCCGTTCTCGTTCCACGAGGACGGCTCAGGCGACCTCACGGGTTACGACGTGGAGGTCGCCACGGCCGTCGCCGCCGAGCTCGGTCTCACGGTGAAATTCGAAGAGACCCAGTGGGACGGCATCTTTGCGGGCCTCACCTCCGGTCGCTTCGATATGATCGCCAATCAGGTGTCCATGACCCCCGAGCGCGTCGCCGCCTACGAATTCTCCACGCCCTACACCTACTCGAACGGCGTCATCGTGGTTCCGAGCGACAACACATCGATCACCTCGTTCGAAAGCCTGGCCGGCAAGACGACGGCCCAGTCACTCACGAGCAACTGGAACACCCTCGCGACCGAAAGCGGCGCCACCGTTGAAGGCGTCGAAGGGTGGGCTCAGTCTGTCGCCCTCGTCGAACAGGGCCGAGTGGATGCCACGGTCAACGACAAGCTGACCTTCCTCGACTACAAGAAGAACAATGACGCCACCGGCCTCAGGGTCGCGGCCGAGACGACCGAGCAGTCGGAGAGCGCCTTCGCGTTCGCCAAGGGCGGCACGGCTCTTGCCACCGCAGTTGACGAGGCCCTCGCGACTCTCGCCGCCGATGGAACCCTCGCTTCCATCTCCGACAAGTACTTCGGCGCCGACGTCAGCAAGTAACTCGTACCCATGATCCAGCCCAATTGGGAGTTGTTTTTCAGCTCCCTGCTGCCGCTCCTCGACGGGGCCATTCGCGGCACGATCCCGCTGGCTCTCATGTCGTTCGCGATCGGCCTGGTCCTCGCACTCGTCCTGGCCCTGATGCGGCTGTCGTCGAGCCGGTGGCTGTCGACCATCGCGCGCGTGTATATTTCGATCGTGCGCGGCACACCGCTTCTCGTGCAGCTGTTCGTGATCTTCTACGGGCTGCCCTCGATCGGAGTGGTGATCGACCCGTGGCCGAGCGCCGTCGCGGCGTTCTCGATCAACGTGGGCGGGTATGCCGCCGAAGTCATCCGCGCGGCCATCCTCTCGGTGCCCAAGGGGCAGTGGGAGGCCGCGTACATGATCGGGATGTCGCGGGCGCGCGCGCTCACGCGCATCATCCTGCCGCAGGCCGCCAGGGTCTCGGTGCCCCCGCTGTCGAACACCTTCATCAGCCTCGTGAAGGACACCTCCCTGGCCTCGGTCATCCTTGTGACCGAGTTGTTCCGCGAGGCGCAACAGATCACGGCCTTCAGCCAGGAATTCATGCTGATCTACCTCGAAGCGGCCCTGATCTACTGGGTCATCTGCCTCGTGTTGTCGACCGGGCAGGGAATCCTCGAAAAGCGATTGGACCGCTATGTCGCCCGCTGACCTTCCTGTGCCCCCGTCGGCGGATGCCGCGGCGCCGGCCCTACTGTCGGTACGGGGCCTGCAGAAGAGCTTCGGCACGAATCACGTGCTGCAGTCCGTCGACCTCGACGTTTCGCGCGGCGGCGTGCTGGCCCTCATCGGCCCGTCCGGGTCGGGTAAGACGACCATTCTGCGGTGCCTGAACGGGCTCGAACTCGCCGACGGTGGCACGATCGAGGTGGCGGGGGAACTCTCGATCGCCTTCGACGCGGCACCGTCGAAGAAAGCCCTCACGACACTGCGCGACCGCTCCGCCATGGTCTTCCAGCACTACAACCTCTTTCCCCACAAGACAGTGCTCGAGAATGTGACCGAGGGCCCGATCATCGTGCAGAAACGACCGGCTGCCGAGGTTCGAGCGGAAGCGCTGGCCCTGCTCGACCGCGTGGGCCTCACCGAGAAGAAGGACAGCTATCCCTTTGAGTTGTCCGGCGGTCAGCAACAGCGCGTCGGAATTGTGCGCGCGCTCGCGCTGCGACCACAGCTGTTGCTGTTCGACGAGCCGACCTCGGCCCTGGACCCCGAGCTGGTTGGTGATGTACTGCGCCTGATCAAGGAGCTCGCGACGGAAGGCTGGACCATGGTCATCGTCACCCACGAACTCGAATTCGCCCGTGAGGTGGCTCACGAGGTGGCCTTCGTCGACGGCGGCCGGATCGTGGAGCGAGGCGAACCCAAACAGCTGCTCCGGAATCCGCAGAACGAGCGAACGCGGCAGTTCCTGCACCGTCTGCTCTTCCCGTTCTAGTTCGCGCGTTGGGGTGTCGGCGCACGGGCTACGCTGGATCGGTGCCCCTGCAGACGTCATCAGTTCCGATCCAGCCTTCAGCGAGCCGGAGTGTGAGCCCGAGTGTGAACCTCCCCGACAGCACGCCGGCGAGGCGCATCGTGGGGGTGATTCGCCTTGCCATGGCCCTTCTGCTCGTGGCGGCCGTGGCGACGCAGATCGTCGACGAGTCGGTACACGATTCGTTCGTGCCGGCGGAGTACTTCAGCTATTTCACGATTCAGTCAGCAGTCATCGTGGCCGTCGTGCTGGCGTTCGCCGGCGCGGTCAGCATGCGCCGACGGCGGGATTCCGACCTGCTTACGAGCCTGCGCCTCGCGGCGCTCTGCTACGCCGTGGTCACGGGTGTGGTCTATGCGGCGCTGCTGCGCGGTGTTGCCACCGACGGCTATGCCGGCATCGCCTGGCCCAATGAGGCTCTGCATGTGTGGGCGCCGATCGTCGTCGCCGTCGACTGGCTCGTGGCCCCCGGGCGGTCCAGACCGGCGTGGGGCAGACTCTGGGCGACCCTGTATTTTCCCATCGCCTGGCTCAGCTTCACGCTCATTCGAGGCGCCGTCACCGGCTGGTACCCCTACCCATTTCTCGATCCGGCATCGGCGGCAGGCTGGACCGGTGTGCTCCTGTACATTGCGGCGATCGCTGTCTTCATCACCGGCACGGGGGCGGTCGGCATAGCGGCGGCGCGGCTGGCCACACGCGGTCGCGGAGACGTTTCGGATTTAGGAAGACATGGCGCCGTCTAAGACAGCGGCACCTGAGACAGCGGCACCTGAGACAGCGACGTCTAAAACAGCGACGTCTAAAACAGCGGCTTAACGATTAGATCAGTCTGGCCGGTAGGGCGATCAGACTGATCTAAAAGTAGGTCAATCAGAATCTGTAGGGCGATCTGACCGATCTAGACACAAAAAATATACTGCTGTTCCCGAACACGATCAAGGGGTATCGTAAAAAAGTTCATTTTTTCTGGGGCCGGCACTGAGGCAGTCCCCTAGCGAATCACGCTGTAGCCCGCGTCCGTCACGTCGATGTTCAGACGCGCCGGAATTTGCTCCTTCATAGACTCGACGTGACTGATCAGCCCGATCGCGCGCCCGCCGGCGCGCAACCTGTCCAGAGTGCCCATGGCCGTCTCGAGGGTTTCGCTGTCGAGAGATCCAAAGCCCTCATCCACGAAGAGCGTGTCGAGGGTGATCCCCCCGGCCTGCGCGGTGACCACCTCGGCGAGCCCCAGCGCGAGGGCGAGCGAAGCGAGGAACGTCTCCCCGCCGGAGAGTGAGTGAGTGGCGCGAGCGCGCCCGGTGAATTCATCCCGAATGGCCAGTCCCAGCCCGGAGCGCGCTCCCCCTTTCACCCGGGAGTCGTCGTGTTCGAGGGTGTAGCGCCCACTGGTCATCGTGCGCAGTCGCAGGTTGGCCGCCACCACGATTTCTTCCAGCTGGGCGGCCAGCACGTAGGTCTCCAGTCTCATCCGTTTCGTATTCGGCTCCCGCCCCTGCACGACATCGGCGAGCTGACGCACCTGTGAGTGTTCCGCCAGCAGGCCTTCTGACGCGGCGAGGTGTGTGGTGACCTCCCGCACGAGCACGGCGAGCTGGCCGGCGCGTTCGGTCAGCGAGCCCTGCACGGCCACGGCCGCGTCCCGCGCCAGGCTCGCAGCATCCAACGACGCCAACGCCGGACCGCAATCCACCGAATCGGTCGGCAGATCGATCAGCTCCGGGTCGGCGAGCACCCCGCGCGCAGCGGCAAGCTCGGCGTCGTGACGCCGCACATCGGCGTCGAGCAGATCGGCGGCGGCCCCATCCAGCCGAGCCGCCACGGCCGCGGGCTCATCGTCGAAGTCTTCTTCCGCCAGCTGCCCGGTCAGTGCCACCCGAGCGGCGTCCCGAGCATCGGAGCGTTGTCGGCTGAGCGCGAGCGCCGCATCCAGGTCACGGGCACAATCAAGCTCACTCTGCAGCTCCCTGACATGGTCGGTGACACTCTCGTACCCGCCCCGGTGAGCTCCCACCCGTTCCGCGAGCGCCACGCGCTGCCCGGCACGCTCCCGATGGGTTCCGGCGGTCGTATCCCGGGTATCGCGGATCGCCGTCACCCCGGCCCGGCCCGCGTCACGTTCGAGCCGGAGGGCCGTTTGTTCCTGCATCAGGCCGGCGACGAGGGCCGAGGCAGCGCGCGCCGCGGTCACTGTTGTGCGGGCACCCGCACAATCTGTTGCGAGGTCCTCACGGCTTCGTGATCCCGCGAGAGCCTGTGCAAGAGCCAGTCGATTGGTGATCTCCCGAACGATCTCCTCGGCCTCGGCAAGTGCGCTGTGTACCGCCGTCATGGCGTCTCGCGCCCTGTCGAGGTCCAGCGCGGTGACGAGATCGCCCTCGGCCGGTGCGGGAGCGGGATGCGTCAGGGAACCGCAGACCGCGCACGGCTCCCCGTGCACGAGGTGCGTGGCCAGTTCCGAGGCGTGCCCCGCGAACCGGCGGGTCACGAGCGCCTCGTATTCGGCCGCGACCCGGGAATTGTCCCGGCTGCGCTCGGCCAGAATTGAGCCGGCAACGGTCAGCTCCGCGGCGTGACGCGCGCTGTCTTCTGCGGCCTCGAACGCCGCCAAGGCCCGGTTCAGGGCGTCAACGGCCGCGGTCTCTCCGGCCGCGGCGAGAGTCGCCGCCGCGAGTTGCTCGCCCACGTAGTCGATCTGCTGGGGAAGGGCATCGACGCGTTCCTGGGCGGACTGCAGGTCATCGGCGCACCGGATGAGCGCCTCCTCGAGGCCCGAAATCTCCTGGTCGAGTGCGGGCAGTCGCTCCTCATCGGACAGCACTCCGGCGAGAGCCCCGAGCCTCCCGATCAGGTCGTCGATGGTGGGCTGGAGCGGATCGTGCGCATCATGTCCCCTGTTCGACCAGGCGAGCCTGGCCGACGTTTCAGCCTCCACCGCCTTCCGCCAGTCCGTCGTCGCGGTCTGATGGGAGCGCACATGCGGCCAGACTCGGGAGGCGCGAGCGGCGAGCCGCAGCGTCTCGCGTTGGGCTTCCACCTCGGACCGTCGGCCCTCGAGGGCGCCGAGGGCCTCACGAGCGAGCGTTCGGCGCGCCTGACGCCGCAGAGTCTCCCCCAACGCCCGGTGGTGCTCCGCCGCCGCGTCGAGGGTGACCGCCGCCGCCGTGGCGCGTACCGTGGCGTCGTCGCGCTCCAGGTTGAGGTCAGCGAGAGCGGCCGTAAACCAGCCCAGGTCGGGGACGGACGGTGGGTCGGCCAGACGGAGCTGCTGTGCGGCCGCCGCAGCGTGTACCGTCACGGCCCGCTGCACGGTGGCCAGCCTCTCGTCGAGGGCCTTTCGGCGTTCATCCAACGCGGTTTCCAACCGCTCGAACCGCATCGTTCCGAACAGGGTACGAAGCACGGCACGTCGTTCTTCGGTCTTGGCCAGCAGAAAATGCTGGAACCGGTTTTGGGCCAGCAGGATGACCTGCAGGAACTGGTCTTCTTTCAGAGGCAGGATCACGCTCAGTTCGACACCGACCGCCTGAGGCTTGGCGGCGACGCCCCGCCACTCATCGCCGTCGCGAATCTGCAGAACGGCAGTGGGCGCCGCGGTCGTCATTCCGGTGCCGTTCTTCTTGGCGCGCTCGTACTCCGGACTGCGATACACGCGGTAGTCGCGGTCGTGCACGCTGAAGTCGAGTTCAACGAACGACGGATCGTCCGGTGTGCAGTGGTCGCTGCGCAACTGCGGCTCCGCGCCCGTGAAGCGGGGAACGTGCCCGTAGAGAGCAAAGCAGATGGCATCGAGAATGCTCGATTTTCCGGCCCCGGTCTTGCCGGTGATGAGAAAGATCCCGTCCGCGTCGAAACGCTCGAAATCCACGACCTGCTCGTTCTTGTAGGGGCCGAACCCGGCCAGTCTGAGCCGGGTGATCTTCATGAGTCGACCTCCGTGATGCCCTGCTCGGTGAGGAGCTCTGCGACCAGCGCGCTCTCAAACTCGGTCGGACCGGCACCGTTGCGCACGAATGCCAAAAACCCCGCCACGATCTCGGGGTCTCCCGTTGCCTCCCGGATGCGTTCGGCGTAGGTCGCGCCATCCGTTTCGACCGTGACCGCCGGCCGGTGCTCGAGCGTGACACAGTGCGGAAACCGCGTCTGCAGGGTGCGCATGCCGTCGAGCGGCCGAACCTGGTCGGTGAGGACGGCCTTCACCCAGTCGTGTTCGCGGACACCGTAGCGCTCGTCGTGGAGCAGCTCATCGATCGGCCCCTCCAGCACGCTCAGGCGTCGGGGCACCGGCAGGTCTACCCAGTCGACCGACCCCAGCCCGTCGGCATCGAGGGTGACCAGCCAGCCGCCACGCGGCTTGCCGGCCTCGGAGAAGGAATAGTGCAGCGGGGCGCCCGAATAGCGCACCCGCTCGCTCAGCCGTGCCCGGCCGTGGATGTGGCCCAAAGCCACATAGTCGGGGCCGTCGAACACTCCAAGGGGAACCACGTCGAGGCCGCCCACCGTGATGTCTCGCTCCACCTCACTCGCCTCCGACAGCGCCACGCCGCCGGCGGCGAAACAATGGGACAGCACGACGCTGCGGCCCGGCCGAGCCGCCATGTCGACCCGAATCTGATCCATCGCGAACCCCAGCACCTGCTCATGGGTCTTCAGCGTCACGCCGGGGTGCAGGTGCCGCACCAGCACCGGCTCGAGATACGGGATGCCGTAGAAGTTCACCGGGCCGTGCGCGTCGGTCAGGGTGATGGGGTGCAGGTACTGGTCGTAGCTGGTCACCACGTGGATTCCGGCGAGGCTCGCCCACTCCGATTGAAAGCCGAGGCGCGCGGCCGAGTCGTGGTTTCCGCTCGTGAGCACGACCGCGGCACCCGCCGCCTTCAGCTCACGCAGTACGGCCGTGAGCACCGCATAGCTCTCTTTCGAGGGCATGGCATGGTCGAAGACGTCCCCGGCCACAACGACGACATCGATCTGGCGATCCCGCACAATCTCCACCAGGGCACCCAGAACGGTGCCCAGATGATCGAGCGTGGGGTGGGTGTGGAACGTGCGCCCGATGTGCCAGTCGGAGGTGTGCAGGATCTTCATGCTCATCACGCTACCGTCGCCCCCTGACGCTGGCGGGATGCCGCCGTAACGCCCCCGGAACGCCGGCCACCGTATTTCTTTATTTATCTGTGTTTTTCTTGACAAGCAAACATAAACACAGTTAAAGTCAATGAAACCAACTTCTAATGGCTACCGTCACTCACCGTCGAGGAGGCATCGTGTTCGCCGAAGAACGCCACGTATTGATCGCCGCGCTCGTGACCGAACGTGGTCGCGTCACTGTGAGCGAACTCGCCCGTCGATTCACCATCACACCCGAAACGGTCCGTCGCGACCTCGACGCCCTGGAAACGGCCCGCCAGCTTCGTCGTGTGCACGGCGGCGCCGTGGCCATCGACCACATGAGCATGTCGGAGCCGAGCATTCAGGAGCGGCAGACCCAGAATCTCGATGAGAAGACCCGCATCGCCCGGGCCGCCCTGGCCATGATTCCCACGAGCCGCACCGGATCGATCATCCTCGATGCCGGCACGACCACCGAACGTCTCGGCGACCTGCTGGCAACATGGACGCCGCCGGCTCCCGGAGACCAGCTGCTCGTGATCACCAACGCCCTGCCGATCGCCGGCAAGCTCTCCGACAACACCGCGATCCACCTGCACGTGCTCGGTGGCCGGGTGCGCGGTTTGACGAGCGCAATCGTCGGCAGCAGCACCATCGAACAGCTCAGTGCCCTGCGTCCGGATATCGCGTTCATCGGCGCCAACGGCGTGAGCGCCGAATTCGGCCTGAGCACGCCCGACTCCGTTGAGGCGGCCGTGAAGTCGGCCATCGTGCGTGCCGCCCGGCGCGTTGTGGCGCTGGCCGATTCCTCCAAGCTCGACGAAGAAACCCTCGTTTGTTTCGCGGCCCTCGCGGACATCGACACCCTGATCACGGATGCACCGCCATCCGCTGCACTCGCGGCCGCCCTGGCCGACGCCGACGTGGAGGTTGTCATCGCATGATCGTTACCCTGACTCCGAACCCGAGCCTGGACCGCACCATCGAACTCGTCGAGCCGCTGGCGCGCGGCGAGGTGCAGCGCGCCGTGCGCGCCCACCACGAGCCCGGTGGCAAGGGTGTCAACATCTGCCGCGCCCTCGAAGCCTCCGCGGTGAAATGCCTCGCGATTCTGCCCGGCGACAGCGACGATCCGGTTCTCGTCGCGCTACGCCTCCACAAGGTGCCGCACCTGGGGCTTCCGATCGGGCAGGCCCTGCGCAGCAACGTGGCCATCACCGAACCCGATGGCACCACCACCAAGGTCAACGAACCGGGACCGATTCTGACCTCGGCTCAGCAGGCCGACCTCATCGAACTCGTCCTCGACCGCTCTCAGGGAGCCAGCTGGCTCGTGCTCGCCGGCTCGCTGCCGCCCGGCGTGCCGGTGGACTTCTACGCCGACATCATTCACGCCCTTCGCGCCCGCTATGGGTCTTCAGCACCCCGCGTGGCCGTCGATTCCTCGGGCGCCCCGCTCGCTGCCGCGGCACTGGCCAGGCCCGACCTCGTCAAACCCAATGCCGAGGAACTCGCCGAACTGACCGGGTTCTCTACCGCCGAAACCCTGGAATCCGACCCGGAGCTCACCGCGGAAGCGGCCCGGACCCTCGTGGCCGGCGGCGCCGCAGCGGTGCTCGCCACACTGGGATCGAAGGGGGCCGTTCTCGTCACGGCCGCGGGTGCCTGGCATGCCACGACTCCCCCGATGATCGCTGTCAGCACGGTCGGGGCCGGGGATTCCGCCCTCGCCGGGTATCTGCTCAGCAGTAATGCCGGCGCCGAGCCCACCGATTGTCTCCGCCAGGCCGCTGCCCACGGCGCCGCCGCAGCATCCCTCCCGGGTTCCACTGTGCCCGCCCTCAGCCAGACAGACCCCCGCGTCGTCACCGTGAAGACGCTGGAAAAACCAAAGATAACCACACATCCAAAGGAGGATGACCAGTGAGTGCACTGATTACCCCGGAGCTTGTTGCTCTGGACACCAACCTCGGTAGCGAGCCGGCGAGCGTTATTCGCCACCTGGCCGGTCTCATTGCCGGTGCCGGCCGCGCCACCGAGGTCGACGGCCTGTACGCAGACGCCCTCGCCCGCGAAGCAAAGACGTCCACCGGCATCCCGGGCGGACTGGCCATCCCGCACTGCAGGTCGGCGGCCGTTCTCGAGCCGACCCTCGCTCTGGCCCGTCTCTCCACGCCCGTCGACTTCGGCGCCGCAGACGGCCCCGCCGACCTGGTGTTCTTCATCGCTGCCCCCGAGGGCGCCGACCAGGAGCACCTGAAGATTCTGGCCAAGCTCGCCCGGTCCCTCATGAAGAAGGACTTCACCGCGGCCCTCCGCGCGGCATCGTCGTCTGATGAGATCGTCGACCTCGTCACCGCCGTGGTCACTCCCGCGCCCGTTTCCGCCGGTGCCGCCCACGCAGCTCCCAGCGCGAACGCCGGCACGTCGGCATCCGTTGCCGGCCGTCCGACGCTCGTCGCCGTCACGGCCTGCCCCACCGGAATCGCGCACACCTACATGGCAGCCGATTCCCTCGTGGCGGCCGCCAAGGCCGCCGGCATCGACCTGCAGGTGGAGACCCAGGGCTCGGCCGGCCTCACGCCGCTCGATCCCGCGGTGATCGCCGCCGCCGGGGCCGTCATCTTCGCCGTGGACGTGGACGTGCGCGGCCGCGAAAGGTTCGCGGGCAAGCCCGTCATCAACGCCCCGGTCAAACGTGGCATTGACGAACCGGACAGGCTGATCCAGGAGGCCCTCGCGGCCGCCACGAACCCGAACGCCCGCCGGGTCGGCGGCACACTCGACGCCTCGGAGTCCACCGAGAAGGCCGAGCACGTCGGCCAGAAGCTCAAGCGCGCACTGCTCACCGGCGTCAGCTACATGATTCCCTTCGTGGCCGGCGGAGGCCTGCTCATCGCCCTCGGCTTCCTGCTCGGCGGCTACCAGATCACAGAAATCGCGGACAAGGTCGTGCTGGAGAACAGTCTCCTCAACCTGCCTGACGGCGGGGCGAACCTCCTCGGCGGGTTCGGCGTCTACCTCGGCGCGGTCTTCTTCAAGATCGGCGCCATTTCGATGGGCTTCCTCGTTCCGGCCCTCGCCGGGTACATCTCCTACGCGATCGCCGACCGCCCCGGTATCGCGCCCGGATTCGTCGCCGGTGCTGTTGCCGGCTTCATGGGAGCGGGCTTCCTCGGCGGCATCGTCGGCGGCCTGCTCGCCGGTGTTGTCGCTGCGAGCTTCGGTAAGCTCAGCGTTCCGCGCTGGCTGCGCAGCCTGATGCCCGTCGTCATCATCCCGCTTGTCGCGTCGATCGTGGCATCCGGCCTGATGTTCATCGTGTTGGGCGGACCGATCGCGGCACTGACCGCCGGACTGAACTCCTGGCTCAACGGTATGACCGGAACCTCCGCGGTCATCCTCGGCCTGATCCTCGGCCTGATGATGGCCTTCGACCTCGGCGGACCGGTCAACAAGGTGGCCTACGCCTTCGCCGTCGCCGGTCTCGGTGCGGCCAGCCTCACCAACCAGGCACCGTGGCAGATCATGGCCGCTGTCATGGCCGCCGGCATGGTTCCGCCGCTCGCCATGGCACTCGCCACGGTGATCGACCGCAAGCTGTTCAGCCTCGCCGAGCGCGAGAACGGCAAGGCAGCCTGGCTGCTCGGCGCGTCGTTCATTTCCGAGGGTGCCATTCCGTTCGCGGCGGCCGACGTGTTCCGCGTCATCCCGGCATCCATGCTCGGTGCGGGAATCACCGGCGCACTGTCCATGGCCTGGGGTATCACGAGCAAGGCACCGCACGGCGGAATCTTCGTCTTCTTCGCGATTGACAACTTCCTGCTCTTCCTGCTGGCCATTGTGATCGGTACCGTGGTGTCGGCCTTCACCGTTGTGGGCCTCAAGCGCTATGTCGGTCGCAAGCCCCAGGCGGCGCAAACCGACCTGCCCGACGGGACCGACGCGACCACGACCACGCAGGCGAGCCTGCAGACCGCGTAGTTTAGAGAACACTGAGTGAGACACCGCTGACCAACCGTCACAAGAAAGAGTGAGTCCCGTGCAGACGTTTTCAGACACCACCTACACCGGAGTCGGTGTCAGCCCCGGACGGATCATCGGATCCGTCCGGCAGATGCCCCACCCCGTGTCAGAGCCCCCCGTGGGCGAGCGTCTCGCCACGGAGACCACCGCAGACGAGGCGTCGGCCGCTCTGCGAACGGCCTCCAAGGCCGTTCAGGCCTCCCTCACCGCTCGGTCGGTCGGCGCCCAGGGCGCAGGCCGGGAGGTGCTCGAGGCCACGGCCCTGATGGCAGCCGACCCGATGCTCATCAAGGCCGCGGTCAAGCTGATCGTCGCCGGCTCCTCGGCGGAACGCGCGATCTGGGATGCTGCGGCATCCGTTGCCGAGATGCTGCACAACCTCGGCGGTTACATGGCGGAGCGGGCAACGGATGTGCTCGACGTGCGTTCACGCATCGTGGCCGAGCTGCGCGGGGTTCCGGCCCCCGGGATCCCCCTGAGCGACACGCCCTTCGTTCTGGTGGCCGACGATCTCGCTCCCGCCGACACCGCCACGCTCGATCCGGCCGTCGTGATCGCTCTGGTCACGTCGGGTGGCGGCCCGCAGTCGCACACGGCCATCATCGCCCGTGCGCTCGGACTGCCCGCGATTGTGGCTGCCGTCGGCGTGACCGATCTCATCGACGGAACCCTCGTGTATATCGATGGGGCGGCCGGCATCCTCTCCGTCGACCCCGGCGAGACCGAGGTCGCAGCGGCGACGGCATGGGCCGCGACGGCAGCTGCTCTCATCGACTTCGACGGCAACGGCCGCACGAGCGATGGCCATCTCGTGCCACTGCTGTCCAATGTCGGTGGCGCGGCGGATGCCGTGAAGGCCGCGGCCGCCGGCGCCCAGGGCGTGGGACTGCTGCGCACAGAGTTTTGTTTTCTCGACCGTGACACCGAGCCGACCGTTGACGAGCAGGTCACCGCCTACCGGGGCGTCTTCGACGCGTTCCCCGGCAAGAAGGTCGTTCTGCGCACGCTTGACGCCGGGGCCGACAAGCCCTTGCCGTTTCTCACGGATGCCTCTGAGCCGAACCCGGCACTGGGCGTGCGGGGGTATCGCACCGACTTCACCTCCCCCGGAGTGCTCGAACGACAGCTCCAGGCCGTGGCCCAGGCCGCGGAGGGCTCGGACGCCGACGTGTGGGTAATGGCCCCGATGATTTCCACCGCCGAGGAGGCCGGCGATTTCGCCGCCCTCTGCGCCGCGGCGGGCCTGAAGACCCCGGGCGTGATGGTGGAGGTTCCCTCCGCCGCTCTCACGAGCGAAGAGATTCTGAAGCGCGTCGACTTCGTGAGCCTGGGGACGAACGACCTCACCCAGTACGCGATGGCCGCCGACCGGCAGCTCGGCCCGCTGGCCGCGCTGAACACGCCGTGGCAGCCGGCAGTGCTGCAGCTCGTGCGCCTGACGGTGGCCGGCTCCCTCGCCGAGGGACACGACAAGCCCGTCGGCGTCTGTGGCGAGGCAGCGGCAGATCCGGCTCTCGCCGTGGTGCTCGTCGGCCTCGGCGTCTCGACCCTGTCGATGACCGCACGCGCTCTGTCCGCCGTGGGAACCGTTCTGGCGAGCGTCACCCTCGCCGAGGCTCAGAAGCTCGCCGCCCTCGCCCTCGCCGCGCCCAACGCGACCGAGGCCCGCGCCTCGGTGCGCGCACACTTGCCCATTCTCGAGGAGCTGGGCCTCTAGCCCGGCTGCTCACACATCGAAGAGACTCCAGGAGAAACAATGTCTGAACGTACCGCTGTCATCGCCAGCCGCGTAGGCCTGCACGCCCGACCCGCCGGCATCTTCGTCGCCGCCGTGAGCGCCCTGCCGATCGAGGTCACCATCTCCATGCAGGGTGAACCCGCCGACGATGCCATGGATGCCGCCAGCATCCTCTCGATCATGAGCCTAGGCGCCAGCAACGGCGACACCGTTGTGCTGCGCGCCGAGGGCGAGGGCGCCGACGAGGCACTCGCCTCGCTCGTGAAGATTCTGGAAACAGACCTCGACGCAGAGTAGCCACCCGACCTAAAACCGGAGAAGATGGCGACACGCCGCCCAGTTGGCCGTCCCGGCCTGGCGTGTCGCGTTTTCTCCGGTTTTGTGCGGTTCTAAGGTGTGCTGATGAATGACGAGCGTTGGCAGAAAATCACGCAGTGGCCCCTGACCATAGCCGGGGTCATCTTCCTGATCACCTACACGGTGCATGTGCTCTTCGACTATCACGGCCACTTCGCCGTGCTGATCGTGTCGATCATCGTCACCGCCTGGCTGTTTCTCGTCGTGGACTACCTCGTGCGCTTCTCGCTCGCCGCCGACCGCGGCCACTGGTTTCGAACGCACATCTTCGACCTGCTCGCCGTGTTGTTGCCCGCGGTGCGCCCCCTGCGTACGCTGCGACTGATCACCCTCTTTCCGGTTTTTCAGCGCACGACCGGGGAGGCACTCCGCTCTCGAGTGAGCATTTACCTCGCCGGTTCGATCTGCCTGCTGCTCTACCTGGCATCCCTCGCCGTTCTGCAGAGCGAGCGGTTCGCTCCCGGAGCCAACATCAGGACATTCGGCGATGCCCTGTGGTGGTCGGTCGTGACGCTCGGCACCGTGGGCTACGGCGACTATTACCCCGTGACGACGCCGGGCCGGCTCGTCGCGGTGGCCCTCATGGCCGGGGGCATTGCCTCGTGGGTGTGATCACGGCCACCCTGGCGTCGTGGATCGTCGAACGCGTCACGGCGATCACACCACGCTGATCGGCCGGTCCGTCGCTGCCGCGGCGGCACGGGGGTCGACCAGGGTGATGAAGGCGCTCAGCTGGGCGAGGGCCTCGGCATTCCTCGGCAAAGTGTCGGTGAGGGCCGGCGAATAGACGAGGTATGCGGCCCACTGCGCACGCGAGATGGCGACGTTCAGCCGGTTGGCGAGCAAGAGAAACTCGAGGCCGCGCGGCACGTCGTCGGCGGAGGACGCCGCGAGCGACACGATGGCCACCGCCGCCTCCCTGCCCTGGAACTTGTCGACGGTCCCCACCGGCACGGCTCCGAACCCGGCGTCACTCAGCACGCTGCGCAGCAGTTCCACCTGGGCGTTATACGGAGCGACCACGATCACGTTGTCGAGTTCCAGCGGCGCCGTGTGGCCGCCTGAGGACCAGGCCCGCCCGACCACGTTGCGCACGAGAGCCACGACCGCGGCCGCTTCCTCCACTGAGGTGGTCGAGTTGTTCCGGTGCGTGACGGGCAGCGGATGCAGGCCGGGCGCGACCCCCTCGAGCCGGCGGTCGGACGAGTGCGAGCGAAGCTTGCCCTCGTAGGACAGCACGGACACGGGAGCACAGACCGCGGGGTGCATGCGCCAGCTCGTGGCGAGAAAATAGCCGAACTCATTCGGCAGCACGTTGTGTCCGTCGCACAGCCAACCGAGCGCGGACGTGTCCACCGGCTCGGGGTGCGTGCCCTGGCTGACCTGCGGAAGCTGTTGCGGGTCGCCGAGGAGCAGCATCCGTTGTGCCGAGACGGCCGCGGCGATGGTGCTCGCGAGCGAGTACTGGCCAGCCTCGTCGATGACCAGCAGATCGAGCGAGCCGCGCGGGATGCGCCCCGCGTTGCTGAAGTCCCACGCGGTGCCGCCCACGACGAAACCGCCGGCCTGGCCTGTGAAGCGGGAGAACGAGGTCGCGTCGAGCGCCGTCCAGGGGGCGGGAAGCTTCTCCTCGCCTTTTCGGGCCTTCTTTCCGACCCGCTCCGGGTCGAGGCCGGCGGCCAGCACGGCCCGCAGCATGTTTTCGACCGTCGCGTGCGACTGCGCGACGACACCCACCCGCCACCCGTGGGTGAGCACAAGATCGGCCACGACGCGGGAGCCCACGTAGGTCTTGCCGGTGCCGGGAGGCCCCTGCACCGCGAGGTAGGAGCGGTCGAGGGTGAGCAGGCTCTCCAGGATGGCCGCGCGCACGTCGCCATCGATCACGGGTGCCAGTCCGCCTCCGGGCACCGTGGCTCCGGGCACCGTGGCTCCGGGCACAGTGCCTCCCTGCACAGTGCCTCCCTGCACCGTGGCACGTGGAGCCGACCGCTGCGACGCTGACCGGCGCGGCGCTGACCTACGGAGAATGTCGAAGGCCGCATCCGCCAGAGGCTCGGGGTAGCTCTCCAGCACGGCCCGGCCCCACTCCGAGATCGCTTCCACCTGCGTGCCAGCGGGAGGCGGCGTTCCCGGGGTGAGCGCGATCGGGAGTTCATCGTGGTGCGGGGCGTCGCGCTGCAGAATTTCGTCGATGAGGTAATCGCCGTCGTCGGTCACGTCGACGATCGTCGCCTTGTTGTGCGCGGTGCGTGCCCCCGGGTCCGTTCCGCGCGCCAACGGCGGATACGGCGGACCGTACACGAGGAACGGCTGGTCGCTGGCCTTGATCGAGCTGCCGGGCGCCAGCTGTCCCGACACGCGCAGCAACCGGCGGTCGAGGCGTTGCCGCCCCTCACGGTGCCAGCCCGTGTCGACGGAAGCCGCGTCGATCACGAGCACGCCCCGGGTGTCCGACCAGTCGTCCACGGGGGTGCTCAGGCGCGCGAAGTGGTCCCACCAGAAGGACTTCTGCTCGCGGCGGTGGTAGTCGATCGCGGCGGACGCGAGGGCGAGGGCGGTCTGGTCGGCCGTGCGCTCGGCGGGAGGCACATCCTCCAGCAGGGCCGCCAGCTCAAGGTACACGGGATCGGGTTCACGCACCGGCACGTCGAGCTCAAGATCAAGCGCGCTCGCGAACGGAACCTCGTTCTCGGCGGCACGGGCGAGCAGCCAGTCCCGCAGGCGCAGCGTGGAACGGCAGTCGTAGGCGTTGTACCGGGCGATGTCGCCGAGAACGGATGCCGCGGCATCCGCGTGCCCGGCGGCCAGCAGCGCACGCGACCGCACGTATTCGGTGATCGAGTCGGCGGCGTTTGCGACCCCCTCACGCTCGTCGTCGCCCATGTAGAGCGGTTCGAGCTTTTTGAGCGAGTAGCTGCGGCTGCCGATGCGCAGTCCCTGGCGCACGACCGGGTAGAGATCGATCAGTACCCGGCTGCGCAGCAGATCGTCGACGATCTGCTCGCCCACTCCGTGTCGGGCCGCCAGGCTCAGCAGATGGGTGCGTTCGTAGGGGGCGTAGTGGTAGATGTGCATGCTCGGATGCCGCGCCCTGCGGTCTTGCACCCATTCGAGAAAGCTCACCAAGGCCGCTCGTTCCTCGGCGTAGGTATGCGCCCAGAACGCGTGGAACGTGTCGTCGGGCTCGACCAGGCCGAACAGATAGTCCAGCCCCCAGGTCACGGTTTCCGTGTCTGCCGAGGCCCCGGTCTCGGAATACAGCGGGTCACCTTCGAAGTCGAAGAACACGTCGCCGGCATCCGGCGCGGGCAGGGCGGCGAGCGCCGCCGGGTTGATCACCGTCCAGTTGATCGGCTGTCCGGTGCGCGGGGGTTCGACCTGCAGACGCGCCTGCTCGCGCAGTGTCGCGAGCGTCGAATCGGTCATCCCCTCAACCGGTCCGTGAGCCGCCGCCAGTTCGTCGATCGTGCA
Source organism: Cryobacterium sp. MLB-32 (assembly GCF_000738085.1). Classification (GTDB taxonomy): domain Bacteria; phylum Actinomycetota; class Actinomycetes; order Actinomycetales; family Microbacteriaceae; genus Cryobacterium. The sequence continues at coordinate 19,688 of NZ_JPRS01000006.1, read as the reverse complement.
CACGCCGGCCGCACGCAGCCGAGCTCTCTGAGCAGACCGGAGGTTGGCCACGAGCAGCACGTCGCGATGGGCCCGCACCTGGAGTTCGCACTGCTCACAGCGTCCGCAGGCGCTGTAGCGCGGATCGTTCCACTCGGTCGCGGCCGGGTCGGCGACCCGTCCGTCGACCAAGGCCTCCAGGCGGGCGCGACGCCGGCGGTACACGGGAAGGATGTCATCGAGCCGGTGGGAGCTCGTGCGTCCGTCGCCGAGGAGCACGTGCACCCGCTCTCCCACCCTGATCCCCTCGCGCATCAGCTGGTCGCTGTACGCCGCGAGCTGCAGGAGCGCCGTGACCCTGGCCGTGCGGGCGAGCTTGGTGTCGTAGATCTCATAGCTGGTGTCATGCCCACCGCGGTCGGCCGGCGAGCGGATGATGAAGTCGGCGTACCCGAGAAAGCGGCCGTCGAAGAAGGCGGCCTGGTACACGACGTCCGCTCCACCGCGCAGGGCCTCCGCCGTGTGAGCGACGGCGGTGTCAATGCTGTCGAGTCGCGGACGCTCGATTTCGACAACGGTGTGCGTGGCCCGCAGCCGCTCGAGCATGTGTCGCTCGTGGGCGTCGCCGAGTTCCGCGGTGCGTTGCAGCATGGCGTCCGGGGCCACGGGCGTAGCCCCGATCCGGCCCAGCTTGCCGTCCAGAGTGCGCATGAGCGCCCACTCGCAGTGCGCGGCAGCGCTCAGGTCACTCGCCGAGTAGATGACGGTCATCCCATCGAGCACGTACACGCAGACTCCTTGCCGACGGGGATGAACACCCCGTGTTGTGAGGCTACCGAACGCCACCGACACACGTGGCCCATCCGTGGTTTCCCCTGTTTTCCCAACACTTCCCGCGACTTCCCGCGACTGCCCGCGACTGCCACCCCTATTTCGAGGCAGCAACGCCGAATTTCTCGCGCCGAGCGACACTCCGGGGCTTACAATAATCAGACAAATCCATGTGCCAGCTAATCAGTAAGGACACACCGTGACTGAACGCCAGAACTACCTCGGAAATGTCGAAAACACCGAAGAACCGCGTGAGCGCACCATTACGGACTGGACCGATCTCGGTGAGGAAATGTGGTCGTATCTCACCGGCAAGGGTGCCGCGATCAACTACACGTTCATCGACATGTCGGTCGAGGTTCCCCGCGACATCGGCCCCGATGCACCGCGCGCCACGTGGAAGATCGACGGAACGCTGCGCGTGACGACGAGCGATTCCCTCACGCCCGGCTCCGACCCGCACCGCAAGTAGTCATGAGTCCCTCGGTGGAGTTGCACATCGACCTTGCTTTCTCCCTCTCCGAGCCGGGCAACGGTGGCCCGACCGAGCGGCTGCAGGGCACGGTCACGGCCGATGGCACCGATGTTGCCGTGTATGCGAGCAACCCGTCGGTACTCGTTCAGGGCCAAACCATGAACCTCACGATCATTCGTGGTCTGGCGGCGCAGTTGGCCGCGCGGGGGCTCACGGTTTCCCTGAGCGGGCCCGACGGTCTGATCGCCCGCATCGGCGATGTCGACGCACCGCTGGTTCAGCGATTGCTCACCAAATCGCCGAACATCACACTGGGTAGTCGGGCGGCACTCGCCCCGCTCATTCGCAGCGGTGCGAAGAATGTGCTCGTCACGTCACCGCCGGCGATTCCGCTGCCGCCACCGACGCTCTTCCCCCTGGTGCCGACGCTCGATCGCAAGCTGCGGCGCCGCGTCACCACGACGCACTACGCGCACGGCGGCGGTCGGCCCCGGCTGATCTTCGTGGTTGGTTCCGAGAACTGGAACGGGCAGAAGCCGCGTGAGTTCGATCTACTACCCACGAAAACGACAATCGGCTCGGCGCCGGAATCCGATCTGGTGCTTGCCGGTTTGAAGGCGTTCCATGCCGAGATCCACCACGACGAGAATGATGAATACGTTCTCTACCCGCTCGGCGAGGTGAGCGGCAGCGTTCGCATGGTCGACGGTGCCGCCTCAACTCGGAGCGGGGGCATCATTCTGCGCACGGGCTCGCGGGTCGAGATGGGAAAGTGGCGCATGGCATTCTTCCGCGAGGAATTCGCCGACCACGGCCGCCCGTTCGGCGGCCGGGTGGGTGGCGAATTCGCGGTGCAGAAGCCGCAAGGTCCGCGACCTCGTCGTACCCAGGGTTAGGGTTCCCCGACCTAGGGCTCCACAACGGGAGGAACGGATGCCGACTCGCCGACAGGCTGGTCGGCATCCGTCGTCTCCTCGTCCCGGGGCGCACGACCGGAGAGTCGAAGTGTCGCGAGGAAGCCGAGCGCAAGGAATCCCGCCGCCGCGACGGCGGCGTATCGGGTTCCGTCGCTGAACGCGTCCCTGGCCGCATCGGCCACCGCCGGACTGCGCTGCTCGAGCGCGGGAATCGCGGAGCCGGCGCTGTCGACGACGGCGTCCACCACTTGACTGCGCGCCGCCGCCGGCACGGCCGGCATCTCGGCGAGCTTGGCGTCCAAGGACGCGCCGACCGAGGTGAAGAGGATCGTTCCCAGGATGGCGATGCCCAGAGCGGAACCGATCTGCCGGGCGGTGCTCGACGTACCCGAGCCCTGGCCACTCTTGTCAACGGGCACGTCTTTCAAGACCACCCCGGTGAGCTGCGCGGTGGCGAGTCCCACGCCGAGGCCGTAGACGAAGAGGAAGGGCACCACCGACAGCCACGTGGCCTGCGCCGAAATCATGAATCCGAGGCCCGTCACACCGACGATTTCCAGAAGCAGCCCAACCTGCACGATCGTGACCGGGGAGACCCGGTTACCCAGCGCTCCGGCCACCCCGCTTGCCACGAACGCGCCCATCGCGAGGGCGAGAAGCACGAACCCGGTCTGGAGCGCGTCGTAACCAAGCACGTTCTGCAGCCACAGCGGCAGGGACAAAATGATGCCGAATTCTCCGAGGGACACGATCAGGGCGGCTATATTCCCGTTTCGGAATGAAGCGATCCGGAACAGCGAGAACGCGAGCAGTGTGGTCTTGCCGGCCTTCTGCCGACGGATGCCCCACCAGACGAAGGCTATTCCGGCCAGCACCGAGATGAGGAAAACGAACGGGATGATCGACAGGTCGTAGGGCCACGTGTAGTCGCCGATGGTGAGGGGGCGGCGGGCGAGCCACCATCCGTAGCTGCGTCCCTCGATGAGCCCGAAGACGAGGGTGGCGCTCGCGATCACCGAGAGCACGGCACCGACCACGTCGACGCGGCGCGGGTCTCCGGTGTCGCGCGACTCGCTCACGAAGAACAGCACACCGACGATGATGATCAGACCGAGCGGAACATTGATGCCGAACGCCCAGCGCCACGAGTAGTACGTGGTGAGGAATCCGCCGAGCAGGGGTCCGACCGCGACCATACCGCCGATCGTGGACCCCCAGATGGCGAAGGCGATGCCTCGCTCGCGCCCGCGGAATGTCGCGTTAATGAGTGAGAGCGTGGTGGGGAGCACCATCGCGCCGCCCACTCCCTGCAGGATACGCGAGGCGATCAGCAGATCGCCGGTTTGGGCGAGGGCGGCGAACACCGAGGAACCGGCGAAGATGACAATGCCGAGAAGCAGAATCCGTCGCCGCCCGTATCGATCGGCGAGGGTGCCGAAAACGAGGAGCAGCGCCGCGAAGACGAGTGTGTAGCTTTCCTGCACCCATTGCACCTGTGTGGAGGTGATGCCGAGGTCGTCGACAATCGACGGAATGGCCACGTTGACGATCGTCGAATCGACGATGATGAGCGCCACCGCGATGCTGATGAAGACGAGGCCGAACCAACGGCGGCGTGCACCGTTCATGCGCTGACCGCCGTCCGGGCGTGCCGAACGGATGCGCCGCCGGAACGCGCGCGCATCCCCGCCACGGCGGTGGCGCCGATAACGATCGCCACGCAGACGAGGGCGGCCACTCCGGCCGGAACAGAGAGGGGTTCGCCACTCAGCCGAGCGATGGCCACCCAGCCGAGGCCCCAACAGAGCGCAATCGTAGGCGCCCAGCGGCCCCGGTCATACCAGGCGAGGAACACGCCGACCAGCCCCGCCACGCCGATCACAACGACGGCCCACAGGTCGGGAGACACTCCGAAGCCGGTAAATCCGGCCGCCACCAGCACCGCCGCCACGTTCGCGGCGGTGGCCACACAGACCCAGCCAAGGTAGAGACCCATGGTTGCGTCGACCAGCACCCCCTCGAGCCGGTTCTTCGGTCGGGTATCAACCATGATCCGCATCGTGCCCACCAGAACGACCAGAAGCAGCACGATGATGGGAACGCTCAGGGCCAGCAGGTCGAACTGCACGCTGAGGATCCACGCGGCGTTGAGCAGCAACGACAGGGCGATCGGGTAGCCGAGCCGCCGCTGGCGGGCATCCGTCTTCTGGGACGGCAGGAGCTGCCAGACGGCATACGCCAGCAGCCCGGCGTAGATGGGTGTCCAGATGGCGAATGCCGGCCCGCCGGGCGCGATGAGCGTGGCGTCGGCCGCGAGGGCGCCGCCGGAGACCTCGGGCATGGGCGTTCCGCCGGCGGCACCCGAGCCGATGAAGGCGCCGACGATACCCAGCACGGCGCTAGCCAGGACCGTGCCCTGACGAAGTGCATCACGGTGTTCCATGATCATTCTCCTAACCGTCAGCTAGCTGACAAATAAATAATTTAGCACTATGTTGAACGCATGACTACGCCTATTCCGGGGCCGCCGGAGACTCCGGATTCGATGAGTGACTGGCCCACCGGTCGCCTGTTGTCCACGGCGGCCCGGCTGGTGGAACACGCCTGGATCGAGGCGCTCGGTCGTCTCGGGCTCACGCACGCCGGCCTCATCGTGCTGCACCTGCTCGGACCGGGTCCGCTCAACCAGACGGAACTGGCCCGTGCGGCACGTGTGCAGACGCAGACAATGTCACGCACTCTCGAACGACTGGAGCGCGAGGGGTACGTTGCCCGCGTGCGCGATGAGCGTGACCAGCGTCGCCACTCGGTCACCCGAACGGAGGCCGGTACCGCGGTCTGGCACCAGGCGGGCACCCTCGAGGCGGACGTTTTTCCCGCCCTGAACGACGCAGCCGTGCTGCGCGACGCCCTGCTGGGCATCATCAGCGCGTCATCAGCTCGCCGCTGGTAGACGCATCGTCGGGTCCCCGTTCCGGTGGCACTCGGACTGGGGACACTTAAACGGGGGTATACAAACGCGCTTTCCGCTAGCGTAAAAGCAGGGAAGCGGGGGCGCAATGGGATCGACATCAGGTGTCGCCACAGCCCGCCAACGTGGGAGTCAACGCGGGAGTCAACAGGCAGCACCACGGTGGCTGACCTGGGCCATGTGGCTCGGTCTCATCGCCTACACGGCAAGCCTGCATCTGCCCGGCGACGACCTGGACACGAGTCGGACGGACATCCGAACACACGTCTGGCTGTCGTTGCTTTCCCTCTGGATCCCGGCCCTGGTCTGTTGGCTCGCCGCGACCAGAAACCGCGGCCTGACGGGGCAATTGTCGCTGGCCGCCGCCGCCGTCACGTGTTATGCGCTCGGCGCAACGTACTCCGCCATCGCGCCCATCGTGCGCGACGAGCCCCTTTTCCCTTCCCAGGCCAACTTCGGGGCGCTGATGTTCTACCCGGTCATCCTCGTGTCCCTCGGCCTGCTCGTCCGTCACCAGCGGAGACGACTGCCCTGGTCTGTCGTGCTCGATTCCGCGGTCTGCGCCCTGGGCGCCGCTGCCGTGCTCGCCGCTTTTCTGGCCCCCCGCGTGGATTCCGCGAGTCCCGGTGCCGCGATCACACCCACCGCAATCGCCCTCGCCTTTCCCCTGTTCGACCTCCTGCTCGTGGCCGTGCTCGTCGGCATCGCCGCGTCGCCGGAATTTCGGTTGGGACGATGCTGGTTGCTCCTGGCCACCGGCCTTCTGGTCTTCGCTGCGACCGATATCGCGTACGCCACGCTCCTGCTCGCCGGAAAGTATCACAGTGGCACCCTTCTCGATGCCGGCTGGGCCCTGGGCCTCACCATGGTCGCTGTCTGGGTGAACGCCCGAACCCGGGTGGGCCTACGTGGGACACGATCGCCTCGGCGAACACGGGCACTGCTCGTGCCCGCGGTCACGACGGTCGCCGTCCTCGTCATCCTGCTGTTAGCCACACGGGTGAGCGTCTCACCGGTGGCCCTGCTGCTCGCCGCGGCCACCCTTGCCCTAGCGGGCGTGCGCACCCAGCTTGCCTTCCGGCAGGCCGGTGCCGTGGGCACGCTGCGACGCCTCGTCCTCACCGATGACCTGACCGGACTGGCCAATCGGCGATCCTTCACCTGCACCGCGGGTACACGGCTGGCGGCACGGCCCGACGCGCCGGCCGCAGTGCTCATGCTTGACCTGGATAGGTTCAAGGAAGTCAATGACACCTTCGGCCACGACGTAGGCGATCTCCTTCTCGCCCAGGTCGCCACCCGGCTGCTCCACGAGATAGACACGGCCGATACCCTCGCCCGCCTGGGCGGGGACGACTTCGCGCTACTGCTCGATGACGCGGATGCCGAGCAGGCGACGGCAACAGCCCAGCGGCTCCGACTAGCGCTGACCGAGCCGTTCGCGAGTGACGGGTTCACACTGGGGATCACCGCCAGCATCGGCATTGCCGTTGCGCCCGGGCAGGGCAGCGATCTGACGACCCTGCTGCGCAAGGCTGACATGGCCATGTACAGGGCCAAGGCGACGCACTCGGGGCTGCACGTCTATGTCGATGCCGACAACGCTCACAGTGAATGGAAGCTTCACACCCTGCAGGAGCTTCGGCTGGCCTTACGCACCGACCAATTCATCCTGCAATACCAGCCCAAGGTCGACCTGGCCACCGGCGACGTGACCGGAGTTGAGGCCTTGGTGCGGTGGAACCATCCGACGAGCGGGCAGCTTTCCCCGTCTTCTTTCCTCACCGTCACGGAAGACGCCGGGCTCATGCCCGTCCTGACCGACGTCGTTCTCACGCTCGCGCTGGACCAGGCAGTGGAATGGGGTGCTCAGGGTCACACGTTCTCCATCGCCGTCAATCTGTCGGCACGCTCCCTGACCGACGTCCAGCTGCCCGATCGCATCGAAGCCATGCTGTCTGCGCGTCGGTTGCGTCCTTCCGCCCTGATGCTCGAAATCACCGAGGAGTTCCTGCTGGAAGACCCTGGCTTGGCCGTCGCTATTCTGGGTCGACTGCGCTCGATAGGCCTTCGGGTCTCGCTCGATAATTTCGGCACCGGCCAGAGTTCGCTGAAAAACCTGCGCGACCTCCCAATCGACGAACTCAAGTTGGACCGATCCTTCATCACGCCGATGAGAGACAACCCGATGGCAGCCGCGCTCGTCAGCTCCACGATCGATCTCGCTCACAGCAGCGGCCTCAGAATCGTGGCTGAAGGGGTTGAAGACAGCGCGATAGTTGAGGCTCTGACCCGATACGGCTGCGATGAGGCGCAGGGGTATCTGATGTCTCACCCGGTCTCCCCCGATGAACTGAGCAATTGGCTTACCGGGCGTCGTCGAGCTCTCCAAAAATCCGCTTCCTCCTCGGATTTCACCGACTTCCACTGGTAGAACCCGACACGTCTGAAACTTCAGGGAGTCCGACGTCAGCTGACAGCCTTCGCCAGCAGGGCGACGAGTCGTTTCCGATCGGTGGCGGTCAGCGTGGTGACGACATAAGAAAGCGGCCAGAAATTACCGTCGTCGAGGTTCGCCTCCGGCTGCACGACGATGGTGGAGTAACGCACCGTGAACGTGGCTGCGCGTGGGAAAACACCACGACCGTGCCGTCGTTCGTGGCAGGCTTCTGCCCTCGTCAGGGAACCGGTCGTGCGGGATAAAGGTATACAAATGACTAAATGTTTGTGTGATTGTATTCAATCGGCGCCCAACTGTGACCGACAGATCGTGGGACACGCCCGCCCGTCTCCCATGCCGACGACCCGAAGCCGAAAGTGAACCCATGTCCTTCTCACCTCCGCACTCCCTGACCACCCGCCCCACCCTGCAGGCACCTTCGGCATGACGGCGTCCACGCACTGGATCGCCACGGCGACAGCGCAGGCCGTGCTGGAACGGGGCGGCAACGCCTTCGACGCCGCTGTTGCGGGCGCCTTCGTGCTGCACATCGTGGAACCCCACCTCAACGGCCCCGGCGGCGACATGACCGGAGTCTTCACCACGGCGGAGCGGCCGGGCGTGCCGATCGTGCTGATGGGCCAGGGCCCGGCCCCGGCCGGGGCGACCCGCGAACACTACCGTGGAGAGGGCCTCGACCTGGTTCCCGGCTCGGGAGCTCTGGCCGCCGCGGTACCGGCCGCCGTCGACGCGTGGCTGCTCCTGCTCCGCGACCACGGCAGCTGGCAGCTCGACGACGTGCTCGCCTTCGCCCTCGGCTACGCACGCAACGGCCACCCCATCCTCGGACGGGTCTGCGACACCATCGCCGCGGTCTCCGACCTCTTCACCGAGCATTGGCCCACCTCCGCCGCGCAGTGGATGCCCGGCGGCCGCATTCCGAGCGCCGGCGACATCGTGACCAACGAACCCTGGGCCCGGGTTCTCGAGCGGCTCGTTGCGGCGGCAGCGGATGCGGGTGAGCCGCGTGAGGCACGCATCGAGGCCGCCCGCACGGAGTGGCGCGAAGGCTTCGTCGCCCGCGCCCTGATTGATTTCGGGCGCACCCCGCATCGACACTCGTCGGGCACCGACCACCGCGGCGTCATGACGCTGGCCGACCTGGCCGACCTGAGGGCTTCCTTCGAACCGGCGACGACGGCGGTCTTCCGCGGACACACCATCGCCAAGACCGGCGCCTGGGGGCAGGGGCCGGTACTGCTGCAGATGCTGACCATCCTCGAGGGCTTCGACGACGAGCACCTCGACCCCTCGACCGCGCTCGGGGCCCACACCATCCTCGAAGCCGAGAAACTGGCCCTCGCTGATCGTGACACGTATTACGGCGATGCCGACGTGCCACTCGACCACCTGCTGTCGCTCGCCTACGCTGACGCCCGCCGACAGCTCATCACCCAGACGGCCTCGCACGAGTTCCGCCCGGGAACAGTCCCGGGAGTCATCCCCTTCACTCCCCCGATGCGCACCGACTACCGTCCCCCGGCTCTCGCCGCACTCGGAGTGGACGTGCCTTTCGCGGGGGTAGGCGAGCCCACCGTGGCGGCGCCAGGGGCTGTGGCTTCACATGGGCCCGCGCCGGCATCCGCTGCCGAACCGGTCGTGATGCCGAGTGGTGAGATGCGCGGCGACACCTGCCACATCGACGTCGTCGACCGCTGGGGCAATATGGTCTCGGCCACGCCGTCCGGCGGCTGGCTGCAGTCCTCGCCCACCATCCCCGAACTTGGATTCTGCCTCGGCTCGAGGCTGCAGATGACCTGGCTCGAGGAGGGGTCTCCCTCGACTCTCACGCCGGGCAAACGCCCCCGCACGACCCTGACCCCCACGCTCGTGCTGAAAGACGGCGCGGCGGTGACCGCGCTCGGCTCGCCGGGAGGAGACCAGCAGGACCAGTGGCAGCTCCTCTATCTGCTGCGCACCATCGTGGGCGGCTACTCACCGCAGGAGGCCATCGACGCCCCGGCCTTCCACACCACGTCGTTCCCCGGCTCGTTCTGGCCCCGCACATGGACGCCGGGCGGCGCCGTTGTCGAAGACCGGCTCGGCGACGACGTGATCGCCGAGCTGGAACAGCGCGGCCACGTCATCACCCGCTCCGGCGGCTGGTCGCTCGGCCGCCTGTCCTGCGTGACCAGCGATCCGACCACGGGCCTGCTGCAGGCGGCCGCCAATCCCCGGGGAGCCCAGGGTTACGCCGCCGGACGGTGACGACCACGCGGACAACCATCGCTCAGCTGCTCAGCTGCTCAGCTGCTCAGCGCACACAAGCACGAATCCCACCAAGAAACTCTAAATTACCACCCGGACACGACGAATTCCAGCCCCCTGACTGGGATGAACGGAACCCAGCTCTGCCGCCGTAGTCTGAAAGGGTCGATCCGATCACACAGAGTCGGCGGCAGGAAGGATTCTCGTGAAGATGCTACAGATTGAATGCCCGGAGTGCAATCAATTGGTCTGGATCACGTCGGACACCCGATTTGCCACCTATCATGCCAAGGATGGATCCGCCGAGGATTGCCCCGGCTCGCGGATGATCATTCCGGTGCCCCCCAAAGCGTCCGCGCGACGAAAGACCGCCACGACGACGCTGTAGTCGCGTCGCACCATACAGAGGTGCCGGCATCTCGTCGACGACAAGACGGATGTCGGCGCGTCCTGATTCTCCCTCGCCTCCGGGGTCGAGACGGCCCCGCTCATGGCAGGAATTCCCGGCCCGCGACGTACCCTTGATTATGAGCACTCCTCCGATCGCGGCGAAGAAGCCGCAGCAGCGTATCCACCACGCCGACGTCCACGTGGACAACTACGAGTGGCTGCGTGACAAGGAGAACCCCGAGGTCATCGCCCACCTCGACGCGGAGAACGCGTACACGGATCGACGTACGGCACACCTTGAGCTGTTGCAGGAACAGATCTTCGACGAGATCAAGGGCCGCACGCAGGAGACCGACCTCAGCGTTCCCGTACGCCGCGGCGACTGGTGGTACTACACACGCACCGTCGAGGGCCAGGAATACGGCATCCACTGCCGGGCGCCCATCACCGATCTCGACGACTGGGTGCCCCCGGTGGTCGACGCAGCGGGTGCCGGTCTTCCGGGCGAACAGATCCTGCTCGATGACAACGTGGAGGCCACGGGCCAGGACTTCTACTCGCTCGGCAGCTTCGATCTGAGCACCGACGGCACCCGGCTCCTCTACGCAGCCGACGTGGAGGGCGACGAGCGCTATACGATCCGGGTGCGAACGATTGCCACGGGCGAGAACCTGACGGACGAGATTCCGAACACGAGCGCGGGCGCGGTCTTCGAACCGAGCGGTCGATACCTCTTCTACACGACCGTCGACGACGCCTGGCGCCCCGACACCGTGTGGCGCCACGAGATCGGCACCGCGGCATCCGCCGACATCAGCGTTTTCACCGAACCCGACGAACGTTTCTGGGTGGGCGTGGGCCTCACCCGCAGCGGTCGATACCTGATGATCGAGGCCGGCTCAAGCGTGACGACCGAGACCTGGATGCTCGAGAGCAGCGACCCGACGGGCGAGTTCGCGGTGGTGTGGCCACGCCGGGACGGCGTGGAATATGACGTCGAGCACGCGGTGATCGGCACCGAAGATCGCCTGCTCATCGTGCACAACGAGCATGCCGTGAACTTCGAGCTGGTGAGCGTCGCCGCGGCCGACCCGCAGGGTGAGAAACGACTGCTGCTTCCCCACAACCCCGAGATCCGGCTCGAGAGCGTCGATGCCTTCCGGGACTTCGTGGTGGTGGAATACCGCAAGGACGGCCTGACCCGGGTAGCGGTGGCTCGCCGCGAGGACCAGGGCACCCCCGACCACGGACTCACCGAGATCACCTTCGATGAGGAACTCTTCGCGGTCGGCACCTCGGGCAACCCGGAATGGGACCAGCCCACGGTACGCCTCGGGTACACGAGCTTCATCACGCCGGGAACCGTCTACGACTACGTTGTCGCCACCGGTGAACTGCGCCTGCTCAAGCAGCAACCGGTGCTCGGCGGGTACGACCCGACGCGGTATGAGCAGCGGCGGGAATGGGCCCGCGCGGCCGACGGCACGCGCATCCCCATCTCCCTGGTCTTCCGACGCGACCTCGTGGTTCCCGGCACGCCGGCACCCACCGTGCTCTACGGTTACGGCTCCTACGAACACAGCGTCGATCCCGGGTTCGGAATCCCCCGGCTGAGCCTGCTCGACCGGGGCATGATCTTTGCCATCGCGCACGTGCGCGGCGGCGGCGAGCTCGGCCGGCTCTGGTACGAGCAGGGCAAGACGCATCAGAAACGCAACACGTTCACGGATTTCGTGGCCTGCGCCGAACACCTGATCGACGAGGGCTATACGGCACCGGATCGCCTGGTCGCGGAGGGCGGCAGCGCCGGTGGGCTGCTCGTGGGCGCCGTCGCGAATATGGCGCCAGAGCTGTTCTCCGGCATCCTCGCCGTGGTGCCGTTCGTCGACGCGCTCACGTCTATTCTCGACCCCTCCCTTCCCCTCACGGTGATCGAGTGGGACGAGTGGGGCGACCCCCTGCACGACCCGGAGGTGTATGCCTATATGAAGTCGTACTCCCCCGTGGAAAACGTGCGCGACACTCACTATCCCCGGATCCTGGCGGTGACGAGCCTCAACGACACCCGGGTGCTCTATGTGGAGCCGGCCAAGTGGGTCGCGCGCCTGCGCGAGGTCGGAGCGGATGCCCTGCTCCGCACCGAGATGTCGGCCGGCCACGGCGGTGTCTCCGGTCGGTACAGCGCGTGGCGCGAACGAGCGTTCAACTACGCGTGGGTGATCGACGCTGCAGGGGCGCATCCGTCGGGCGAACCCGCGGTCGTCGTCGATTAGGAGCAGATCGCCCGGCCGCGCGCAAAAACTTCCGCGCGGTCCGACAGACGGTCGTATCCTGTAGGAGTACAAGCTCAGAAAGGGTCAGAAGGGCCGGTCGGTCATGTCGCACTGGGGATTTTCGAACGAGGGGGATTCCGAGACTGCGGCCTGCGCGCAGTTCCTGGCGGCCCTGCCCGTGGCGGGAGTCGCCGTGGCGGTTTTTGGAGCGTCCCTGCCGGAGACGGCCGTTTGTTCCACGGATGCCCTCGCCACCCGGCTCGACGAACTGCAGTTCGACCTGGGCGAGGGACCGCGGTGGGAGGCCGTGCAGTCTCGGCTCCCGGTGCTGCTGCCTCACGTGCAGGACCGGCCTCACCCGGACTGGCCGATGTTCGGGAATGCGCTTCTCAAGACCGATGTGCAGGCCTTGTTCGTGTTTCCGCTGGTGGTCGGTGCCCTCGACGTGGGGGTCGTCGAGCTCTACAGCCACTCCCCCGACACACTCGGCCCCGAGGAGCGGATCATCGCCCTGGCCCTGGCCGACCGGCTCGCCTGGAGCCTGCTCAACCGCATCCTCGCCATGAACGATCAGACGCATGGTGACGAACAGGACTCTCCCCTGTCTCGCCGCGAAATTCACCAGGCGACGGGCATGGTGCTCGTTCAGCTGGGTCTGACGGCCACGGAGGCTCTGATGCGCCTGCGGGCACACGCCTTCTCGCACGACGAGTCCGTGCGAGACGTGGCCCGTCAGGTGGTGCGCCGAACACTTGTTTTCAGTGACTGACAATGCTCTTTACAATGCCGATTTGCGTTCTACACTGAACCGTATGAGCTCCCTGACGCGTGCCTCGCTTGTGAGCGGAGCATTTGTGAAACTGGCCGACGCGCTCGTCGGCGAGTACGACGTGCTCGATGTGCTGCATACTCTCGTCGAGCAGGCCGTGCAGTTGCTCGATGCCACCGCGGCCGGGCTCCTCCTGGCCGACCCGGACGGACATCTGCAGGTTCTGGCCTCCACCAGTGAGGAAAGCCAGCTCGTGGAAATACTGCAGAGCCAGGCCGGGGTGGGGCCCTGCGTGGATGCCTTCCGCACCGGTCACGTGATCACGATGAGTGACATTGAGGTCGAGGGTGCCCAGTATCCCGCTTTCACGCGCGCCGCCCTGTCTCAGGGTTTTCGTTCCGTGCACGCGATCCCGATGCGGGTGCGTCCCCAGACGATCGGCGCCCTCAACCTCTTTCGTGCGCAGCGCGGCCGGCTGACGGAGGAAGACGCCGCGATCGGGCAGGCCCTGGCCGATGTCGCGACCATCAGCATCTTGCAGGAACGCACCGTGCGCGAGAAAACCGTCGTGAACGAACAACTGCAGCGTGCCCTGAACAGCCGAATCCTGATTGAGCAGGCCAAGGGCGTGATCGCCCAGCAGACCGGCCTCGATATGAACGAGGCCTTCAACCGGCTGCGTGCCTACGCTCGGTCGCACAGCGAGGCCATGCACATCACCGCGGAGAACGTGATCAACAACCAGGTCGCTGTGTAGCAGCGCTCAGGTCACGAGCCCCTCGCGCTCGGCGACCGACAACGCCGGGCGCGGTTCGAAAACGTCCAGCAGAAAGTCCTTCTCCCGGTGCTGCACGGTGCGCTACAGTCCGGCCAGGTGCACGAGCTGGGTGTGCACGCTGTCGGCGTTCAGGGGGTAGTCCGGCACGGGGTGGCGCCAGTGACAGGCCAGCAGAACTCCGTCTGCGGTAAGGCTCGCACGGCATTTGTCAAGCAACTGTCGCAGGTCGGTCGCCGAACAGTAGTAGGCCACCTCCGAGAGAACGATCAGCTCAAAGGAGCCGGCAGGCCACTGGGTCGGCAGGACGTGCTGTTCAAATGTGATGTTTCGATGCTCGGCAAGACGCTTCCGAGCCGTCTCGAGCGCTTGTCAGCGGAGTCGACGGCCAGCAGGGAATCGCAACGACGGGCCAGCTCTCCCGTGAGCACCCCGGTCGAGCAGCCCAGTTCGAGCACAGCACCAAAGCGCTCCCGGGGCAGGGCAGCGAGAGTGAGCGCCCGTTTGCGCCTCTCGTACCAGCGGGTCTCCACATCCCAGGGGTCGCTCCGGTCCGCGTAGAGCTCGTCGAAGAAGGGCGCGGGGAGGCTCTCGGTCGTTCGCACTGGCGTCGGTTCCGGGTGGCTCGCGACCGCGCCGGGAACGGTCCCGGCCTCGATGAACGTCTCGTACCCGCGTGTGAAGTGCGCCGTGACATGATCGTTGGCGATCGGTTCGCCTCCCGCAGTCTCCGCAGGTTCATGGCCGTGGCTCTGACGCCGGCCAAGGGCCCGCAGCTTCACCTCCCGTTCCTCGGGGCTGAGGTCGAGCGCGCACAGCGCCTCCTCCGGCCACACGTCGTCAGTGGGCGACGACCAGTGCCAGGCCGAGATCGGATACTCGAAGAGCCTCGCCGTGCCGGCCGCGGCCGCGTCGGCGGCGGCATCGCCCGCCGCGATGTGGTCCGGGTCACCGTCAGCCCGCCAGGGGGCCACGATCCAGGTGCCGGGTTCGGCAGGTTCCAGCTCCGCCGAGATGGCAGCGGCGGCATCCCGCACATGCGCGGTCAGCGCGCCGTCGGGTAGCTCCAGCAGACGCACGGCCGCATCGGGGGCCAGCACGGCGACTGCCGTCATCACGTCGAGGCGCCGGATGGCGGCGAGCCGCTCCGGGGCATCCGCATCGGCGGCCGCCCGGTCGCCGTTGCTCAGCACGAGCACCGAAATCGGCCGACCCAGGCCGGCCGCCCGGGCGATCAGCCTCCGGCTCCGAGCGTCTCGTCGTCAGGGTGGGCGGCCACCACCACGAGTCGCCGCAGGTCGTCGAGTGGCAGGGCGGGCAGCCCGGCGCGCCAGTCCGATGCCGCCCAGACTTTCTCCGGGGTGCCGTCCTCCCCGTGACCCAGGTTCACCATGGCACTTCGTCCTCTCGCGCCCGTCGCCTACGCCTCGCGAAGGCGACGCGACACTATCACCAGACCGGGCCGCGAGCCAGAGCCGTTCACCACCCAACCGACCGCGCGGCAGCCGGCATGACAAAATTGAACCATGACGGCGAGAAACTCCGGGGGGACGCCCGCATGGAAGGCCCTGCTTGCGGCACCGGTGGAGCCGAACGGCGTATCCGTTTCGCGTCAGTCCGCTCGGATCGGCAGCGCCGCCGCCGCCGAGCGCGCGCCGGGAACGCCACCCACGCGCATGGGTCTGCAGTTCGAACTTCGGGAGCAGATTCCGCGCACGCACGAACGGTGGCGAGGCCCGACCGCTCAGGCCGTGAAGACCGTCAAGCCCGGCCACGGGGAGTTTCGGCTCGGAGTGCGCCCGGTCGTTCAGAACGACAACGGCAACTGGGTGCGCGCCAACCTCGCCTGGAACAACCTCACGTTCCAGGTGCGGGAGCTCAACCTCGACCCGGTTCAGCACCGCTGGTTCTCGGAGCTGATCGCCCTCTACAGGGCCGTGCGCATGGTCTATTCGAGCCAGGAGGCAGACTGGATCTACCTCGACGAGTTCAGCAGCCCGCTACTCTGGCACTTTCTCGGCGACGCGGACCGGCTGGGAATCGCCCTCGTGGGAACGGGCAAGAACGTCACCGTGACCCTCGGTGCCGAGGCCACGGTGAGCCTCAACGTCACCCGCGACGCGGCAGACCTACGCCTCGCCAGTACCCTCACTATCGACGCGATCGCCGGCTCGGTGGAAGCCGCCGGCGCCATCGGCAGCCACGGCGTCTACACGTACGATTTTGCGCCGCACGCCGCCTTCACACTCGCCGCCACGAGCCATCCACTCACGCCCGAGCAGCGCTCGTTGCTCGGGCGACCCGCCACGGCCATCGTGCCCGAGGCCGACGTGAACGAGTTCCTCACCGAGTTCTACCCGGCCCTCCGCCGCCGCATGCGGATCGTCAGCACGGATGCGTCGGTGCTGTTCGCCGAGCCCGCCCCACCCGTACTCGTGCTGACCGCCCGTTTCGGCGCGAAGCACACGCTGCGCCTTGACGCGCAGATGGAATACATCGAGGGAACCCTCAGAACCCGGCTGCCGCTCACGCCCGACGCCGACGATGCAGAGCCCCGAGACACCGAGGCCGAAGCCCAGCTGCGCGTGCGGGTGGCCGGAGTGCTGCGCGACGCGGCGGACAGCGCTCTAGATGGCGCTGATGGTGACGCGATACCGATGCTGCAGGGCGTCGACGCCGCCGTGTTTACCGAAACCGTGCTGCCCCGGTTGCGCGCTCTCAACGGCGTGCGCGTCGACGTGGTCGGCACCGAGCCTGCGTACCGCGAGCTCACCGCCACTCCCGAGCTCACCCTGACGACCGTCGAAACCGAGCAGCGCGACTGGTTCGACCTCGGCGTGCTCGTGTCGATCGACGGCCGCAGCGTGCCGTTCGCGCCACTCTTCACGGCGCTGTCGAAGGGCCAGACTCGACTGCTGCTCATCGACAACAGCTACCTCTCGCTGCGCCAACCGGTGTTCGAGCGGCTGCGCGAGCTCATTGACGAGGCTCGGGAACTGTCGGAATGGGAGACCGGCCTGCGCATCAGCCGCCACCAGGCCAGCCTCTGGGCCGACTTCGAGGACCTGGCCGACGAGACCGAACAGGCCGTCACGTGGCGCGCAGCCGTGGCAGGGCTGCTCGACGCTTCCGGCATCGACTCGACGCCGCTGCCGGCCGGCGTGACCGCCACTCTGCGCCCGTACCAGGCCCACGGATTCGACTGGCTGGCTTTTCTCTGGAAACACCGGCTCGGCGGCATCCTCGCCGATGACATGGGGCTGGGCAAGACACTGCAGGCACTCGCCCTGATCGCTCACGCCACGAGCACCGGGGCCCGCACCGAACCGAGCACACAGGCGAGCAATGGGTCGACCACTGACTTGAGCATCACGTCGGGCACCGGGACTCATCCCGAAGGAACCATCGCGGCGGGCACCGAACCGAGCACCGACGACCGGAGGCCGTTCCTGGTCGTGGCGCCGACATCCGTGGTCTCGAACTGGGTGGCCGAAGCCGCGCGTTTCACGCCGGGCCTCCGGGTGCGCGCCCGCACCGAGACCCAGGGTGGCGGCAGGGTGTCCATCGCGGATGCCGCGGCGGGCGCCGACGTGATCGTCACGTCGTATGCACTGTTCCGCCTCGATTTCGACGCGTACCAGGCCCACGGCTGGGCCGGACTGATTCTCGACGAGGCGCAGTTCGTGAAGAACCGGGCGTCGCAGGCACACCTGTGCGCGAAGGAGCTGCGCACCCCCTTCAAGCTCGCCATCACAGGCACCCCGATGGAGAACACCCTGCTCGACCTGTGGTCGCTGTTGAGCATCGTGGCGCCCGGGCTGTTCCCGTCTGCGCGGTTGTTCACCGAGAACTACGTACGCCCGATCGAGCGCGCCGAGAACCCGGCCCTGTTTGCGAAGCTGCGGCGACGCATCCGCCCGGTATTGCTGCGGCGCACCAAGGAGATCGTGGCGCCGGAACTGCCGGCCAAGCAGGAGCAGGTGCTCTCGATCGAGCTGGGCCTCGAACACCGTGCGATCTACGACACCTTTCTGCAGCGGGAGCGGCAGAAGCTGCTCGGGCTGATCGAGGATATGGACAAGAACCGGTTCATCATCTTCCGGTCGCTCACGTTGCTGCGCCTGCTCAGCCTCGATGCCTCACTCGTGGACGAGGCCTACCGACACGTGCCGTCGAGCAAACTGGACGCGCTGTTCGAGCAGCTCGACGACGTGGTGGCGGAGGGGCACCGGGCGCTCATCTTCAGCCAGTTCACGTCGTTTCTTCAGCTCGCTGCGGCCCGGCTCGATGCTGCGGGCACGCCCTATTGCTATCTCGATGGCTCGACCCTGCGCCGGTCGGAGGTGATCGACCGGTTCAAGACCGGCCTCGCGCCGGTGTTCCTGATCAGCCTCAAGGCGGGCGGATTCGGCCTCAACCTCACCGAGGCCGACTACGTCTTTCTGCTGGACCCGTGGTGGAACCCCGCCACCGAGGCACAGGCCATCGACCGCACGCACCGCATCGGCCAGACGCGCACGGTGATGGTGTACCGCATGGTGGCCGCGGGCACGATCGAGGAGAAGGTGATGGCTCTGAAGCAGAAGAAGGCAGAGCTCTTCGACTCGGTAATGAACGACGACGCCGCGTTCAGCGAGTCCCTCACCGCCGACGACATCCGCGGCCTCTTCGACTGACCCGCTCCCCCGAGCGCATACCCGCCAGTCCACGATCTGCCCGTCACGCACCGTCGGTCAAGCACCCACGGGTCAAGCACCCGCTGGTCGAGCAGCGCCGTCTACGGCCCCGGTTGTCGAGCTTGTCGAGACACGAGATCCCGCGAGCCGCCCTCCGGACGCCCCATCTCACTGCCGAGGCGTGACCTTCACGCCTGCAGCCGGAGTGGCGACCCCAACTTCAGGGCTGACTTGCTCTTCAACAGGATCGGCGTGCGGGTCGGGTCGGCGGCGGGCGGCGGGATCAGCCAGAATTCTTGCCGGATGCGGATGATTTTCCACCCGTCGTTGTGCAGCCTGAGGTGGTGCGGGCTGCAGAGCAAAATTCCTTCCTCGAGGTTCGTGAGCCCGCCCTCCGCCTGCCACAGCCGAAGGTGATGCGCCTCCGAAAAGCTCGGCGGCCTCAAGCAGTCCTTCCACATGCACCCACCGTCCCGAAGGGCCAACGCCGCGCGTTGAGCGGTGGTGAACAGTCGTTGTTCGCGTCCAACGTCAAGCACCGTTCCGTCTCGACCGAACAACACGGGTGTGAAGCCGGTGTTGCACACGGTCCGGTCGATGGTGGCGGTCGTAGCGGCGTCCGGTGTGCCTTCGATGAACCCGTTGCGAAGGAGCACGAGGCCCGTTGTCGGCTGCGTCGTCGTGGGCGCGGCCGGTGTGCGCCCTGCCTCAGTGGGCCCTCCGGTCGTGGGCGCGGCCGTCGGATCCGGTACGGGTGCCCCAACGACGACCAGTTTGACCGACGGGCGGATACGCCCGAACAGTGTTCCGGGGTCGGCGGCTGCGGCGACCTTGATCACCTCGATCAGGGACTCGGCGGCGATCTGGTCGGTGGACCGGGGGTCGTCGATGATGCGCTGCGCCCGCTCCTTTTCGCCTTTCTCC